>JBDHDN010000286.1:0-5368 GCA_039591485.1 Gemmatimonadota bacterium | reverse complement strand
TCTCGTGAACGCGGCCGGCCGCAACGCGAATTTCCTCCTCAACGTCGGGCCCATGCCGACCGGTGCGATCCAGCCCGAGTTCCAGGAGCGCCTGCGCGCCGTGGGACGGTGGCTCGCCGACCATGGCGAGGCGATCTACGGCACGCGCGGTGGCCCCATACCGCCGCGTCCCTGGGGCGTCACCACGCAGAAGGACGACCGCGTGTTCGTCCACATCCTCGACTGGCGGGACCGCCAGCTTTCGCTTCCATCGATGCCGCGGGCGGTGCGCGGCGCGACGCTGCTGAGCGACGGGTCGAGAGTTCCGTTTCGTGCGGAGCGCGACGGTCTCACCCTCACCCTCCCCGACCGGCCCGCCGGCACGGTCGATCTGATCGTCGTGCTGGAGCTGGCGCCGTGACCGGGGGGGATCCGCGGATGACCACGTCCCGCCGTGACTTCGTTGCCGGGCTCGCTGCCGCCGGGGTTGGGCTGCCCCGCCTCGCTGTAGCCAGTCCGCAACGGGCAGTGCCGTCCCCCGCGATCGCGCGGCCCAGCCCGGCCCAGCTGGCCTGGCAGGATCTCGAGCTCGGGATGTTCATCCATTTCGCCCCCAACACGTGGCAGGATCAGGAGTACGACGACCGTTCGACGCCGCTCGACACGATCAGGCCCGACATCGACACCGATCAGTGGGTCGAGACCGCAGTGGGAATGGGTGCCCGATACATCGTGATGGTCGCGAAGCACGTCGGCGGCTTCTGCTGGTGGCAGACGGACACGACCGCGTACTCGGTCCGGAACATCCCCTGGAGGAACGGCACGGGCGACGTCATGGCCGACCTCGCCCGCTCGTGCGCCGCACGCGGCGTGCAGCTCGGCGTGTATCTGTCTCCCCGTGACGACAGCTTTGGCGCTGGCGGAGCAGGACGGTGCGCCACGCCCGAGGCGCAGGCCGCCTACGACCGACTCTACCGCCAACAGCTGACCGAGCTGCTCACGCAGTACGGCCCGATCATGGAACTGTGGCTCGACGGGAGCAGCGTGGTACCGACGATCGACATCGTCAGCCGCTTCGCGCCGGATGCGATGATCTTCCAGGGACCGGATGCCACCATCCGCTGGGTCGGCAACGAAGACGGATTCGCACCGTATCCGTGCTGGAACGCGCTCGCCTCCGTCGACGCGGACACGGGCGTCGCGACCGCAATGCACGGTGATGCGAACGGCGACCGGTGGATGCCGGTCGAGGTCGACGTGTCACTGCGTCGTCCCAACTGGTTCTGGAGCACGACGAATCACGCCAACCTGCTATCACTCGACGAGCTGATCGAGATCTACTACCGGTCCGTGGGGCGCGGTGCCCAGCTGCTGCTCAACGTCGCGCCGGACCGCTCGGGCCGGGTGCCCGATGCAGATGTCCGACGGCTCGCGGCGTTCGGGGATGCCATCCGCTGCCGGTTCGGGTGGCCAGTTGCCGAGACGGAAGGCGCACGCCGGGTGTTCACCCTAGCACTGGGAGGCCCGCGCCGCGTGGAGCACGTGCTGCTGGAGGAGCGGCTGGACTCCGGTGAGCAGGTACGTGGCTGGCTACTGGAGGGCTTCGATGGAACGGGCTGGATCCCGCTCGGCGGCGGATCCGCGATCGGCCGCAAGCACATCCAGCCTGTCGGGCCGGTGACGGTCGTGGAACTGCGACTCAGTGTTTCGCAGGCGGTGGGCGAGCCCTGGATCCGCCGCTTCGCGGCGTTCGACGCGAGTGCCGCTCCCCCGGCGACCTGGGCAGATCCAGTGTACCTGTGGGCGGACGATATTGTGGGCGACTGGAGCCCTGGCGAGTATGAGATCGACCTCTCGGCTCACATCGAATCCGCCGGAACGTACCGCGTGCGATTCGCCTCTCAGGCAGCAGGGCCAATCCGAGCCGAGCGGTCCGAACTCTTGGTCGCTGGCGTCCCGATTCCGGGGCACGTGCGGCAGGAATCCGGACGCCGGGACGTACTGCTGGTTCGCATCACCGATCCCACATTGCCGGTGACGATCCGGGCAGTGCTGCACGGCGGGGGAGGCCAGGTGCTGATGCGGCAGTCGTGACGCTCCGTGCGGCACGCACCGTGCTCGTTCGCTGGCAATCGGCAATACCTGTCGACCGCGCTGCTATGTCCGCCGGCAGAGTTGGTTTCTGAATACACCCGACCCCTTCCTCGGTACACGTGTTTGGCACTCCCTCGGTATATTCCCGACTAATTCTATCGTATTGATACATCATGGCTTCAGGTGACCAGGGACGCTCGGCAGATATGCTGGGTGCCCAAATCGGACTGCACGGGAGGCGGGAGGCCGGAAGACCGGCACGGTGCGCCACCTCTTGTCCGGCTGTGCCCGCATGAGCGGGCAGATGCGTGCCGTACGGCGAGCAGCAAACGCCGAGCGGCAGTCGCTCAAGCGGATGCTGGCTCTTCCCGCTCTCGCACTGGGACTCGTGGGTATTGCGATCCCCACGGCCGCATTGGCCCGGAATGCCACTCGGCAACCTGAGTGGGCCGAGCGCACGTTCTGGACGATGGGGACGTCCCTCTCCATCCGGGTGGAGGCCAATGATCGTCAGAGTGCGCTCGCGGCGACCGAAGCCGCGTACCGGGCCGTGCAGGATATCGACGCGATGCTATCGAGCTGGCGGCCAGACACCGAGGTCGGGCGGCTCAATGCTACACCGGCCGGGACCGTCTTCCCGGCGTCCTCCGCACTCGCATCGCTGCTGCCGGAGCTCCGTGTGCTGTCGGAGTGTACGGACGGCACGTTCGATCCGGTCATCGGGGCGTTGGTGGAGGCGTGGGGTCTCCGCGGGCTCGGCCGGGAGCCGTCCGCGGACGAGCTGCGGAGCGCGCTCGAACGTTCCGGAATCCGGCATCTCCGGTTCGACGAGCGGGCGGCCACACTGACCTGGACTGTCGACGGCGCCTGGCTGGATGCTGGCGCCTTCGGCAAGGGCGCCGCACTCAGAGCGGCTCGGACGGTACTCGAGTCGCTGGGCATCCACCGAGCACACCTGGATTTCGGCGGCCAGGTGCTGCTCATGGGTGCAGACGATACCGCGGATTATCTCGTCGCTGTGGCCCACCCACACCACCGTAGCGAACCGGTCGTGTGGCTTCGCGTGCGCGACGCGTCGGTCGCATCAAGCGGACAGAGCGAGCGATTCGTCGAGGCCGCCGGTCGGCGCGTGGGTCATGTCCTCGACCCCCGTACCGGTCTGCCGGCGCCGGCGTGGGGCAGTGTCACGGTGGTAGCTGCCGATCCGCTTCTCGCCGACGCGGTGAGCACTGCGCTGTTGGTCATGGGGCCGGAAGACGCCAAGGCATGGGCCGACACCACCGCAAACGTCGGCGTCCTGCTACTCGCTGCACGGGGCGATAGTCTCGACGTGTACGGAAACACGTACGCGCGCACTCTACTTCACTAGCACGCCAGAGCTTGAGAGCGGGGGACTCGATGCTGCAAAGCCCGTGGAAGCGGTGGTTCATCTTCGGGCTCATCCTCTCTGCGGGGGGCGGTGAGCGGGCGATGACCCAGGAGGCTGACAGCCTCGAGATCGAGACACTCAAGCAGCAAATCGAGGCGATCACCCGTCAGCTCGAGGAGCTGCAACTCGGTCGCGACGTGGTGGCGGAGGCCGATACGGGCTTGTTCGGCTTCGGCCCCGGCGCGTCGAAGGTCTACAAGGTCCGCCAGGGCGTCTCCATCGGGGGGTATGGCGAGTTCCTCTATGAGCGCTTCGCGGACGAGCGGCAGGACGGGACGCCGTCAGACGCCCGCGACCGACTCGATGCGCTACGCGCCATCATCTACGTGGGCTACAAATTCAACGATCGAATTCTCTTCAACTCGGAGATCGAGTTTGAGCACGGCTCGACCGACCAGGCAGGCTCGGTCTCGCTCGAGTTCGCCTACCTCGACTACCGACTCTCCGATGCGGTCGGCGTGCGGGGGGGGCTGCTGCTGAGCCCCATGGGATTCGTCAACGAGCAGCACGAGCCGCCGACGTTTCTCGGAACGGAGCGTCCGGAGACGGAGCAGCGGATCATTCCGTCGACCTGGCGCGAGAACGGCATCGGGGTATTCGGTGGTGTGGGGCCGGTCGCGTTCCGCGCCTACGTGCTGAACGGGCTCGACGCGATCGGCGGCGGACCGTCCGAAGCCGGCGGATTCGGCGCCTCTGGACTCCGCGGCGGCCGTCAGAAGGGCTCGAAGGCGCTCGCCGAGACGTTTGCTGGAGTCGCCCGGGCCGACTACCACCGCCGGGGCTTCACCCTCGGCAGCTCCATCTATTTTGGCGCGTCGGGCCAGAACGCTCCCGCACCTTCAGATCCTGCGAGCACGATCGGTGCCGAGACACTCATATGGGAGGGACATGCCGAGTATAAGGCATACGGCTTTGATCTGCGCGGGCTCTTCGCGCTTGCCTCCGTCACCGACGCCGAACTGATCAACGAGGCCAAGGAGCTCGAGGGCCCAGCGTCGGTGGGCGAGCGGCTCGTCGGGTGGTACGTCCAGGGCGGCTACGACGTGCTGCGACACGCACGGACCGAGCACCAGATCCTCCCGTACGTGCGTTTCGAAAAGGTGAACACGCAGGATCGCGTGCCCGACGGCTTCAGCGCAGACCCGGCAAACAATCAGACGATCGTCTCGCTGGGAGCTGCCTGGAAGCCGATCCTGAACATGGTTGTGAAGGCGGACTACCAGATCCGGAGCAACGAGGCCAACACCGGTGTCAACCAGTTCAACGTGGCCCTCGGCTACCTATTCTGAGCGGAAGGCGCCCGGCGGATGATGCACGATGTCAGTGTTGCCGGTACCCGGTTGGCCGTGCGCGTCGCCGCATGTTTGGTGACGGCGGTCGTGCCGTGTTCCGGCCTTCCGGCACAGGAGACGCTCACCGTCGACGAGGCCCTTGCACGGGCGTTTCCAGCGCCCGCCATGTGGGATCGCGAGACGGCGTTTCTGACAGAACTCGACATCGAGCGCGTCCGGACGCTCGCCGGGCCGGACGTCGATTTCGGCCAGTCGGTGGTGACGTACTACATCGCCGTGATAGGCGGCGACACCCTGGGCTACGCCTACTTCGATTCGCATCGCGTGCGTACGCTGCCAGAGGTGCTCATGATCATCGTGACGCCGGCCGCGACTATCGACCGCATAGAGGTGGTCCGCTTCACGGAGCCACCGGAGTACCGTCCGCCGGACGGCTGGCTCGATACCTTTCTGGACCATGGACTGACGGAGGACTTGAGCTTGAAGGGGGACATCATCGCCATCACGGGAGCGACGCTGACCTCGCGTGCTGTCACTCACGCGGCGCGGCGGACACTTGCCGTGCACGAGGTGA
>JBDHDN010000285.1:0-5407 GCA_039591485.1 Gemmatimonadota bacterium | reverse complement strand
GGGATCGAAGAACTCCGCAGCAACTCCAGCAACCTCCTCCACAGTGACCGTATCGATGTCCGTCAGTACGCCGTCGATGGTCCGGTATGGCTCGCCGTAGAGCTCGAAGGTGGCGAGACGGTACATCCGCGCCGTCGGACTCTCCAATGACAGTGTGACCTGTCCCTTCAACTGCTGCTTGGCTTCCGCCAACTCGGAAGCCGGCAGACCGGCTCGCGCAATCGCGTCGAACTCCGAGAGAATCGCCTCCATGGCCTGCTGAGCGGTAGACGGGTGTGTACCGACGTACACCCCGGTTACCCCTGTTTTCCGGTAGAAGGATTGATGCGTGTACACCGCGTACGCCAGCCCAAGCTCCTCACGCACGCGCTGGAATAGCCGACTCGACATGCCGCCGCCGAGCACGGTATTCAGGAGCAGGAGCGCGTCCCGACGGCGATCGGTGTGCGGAAAGGTGTCGGTTCCGAGGACGATGTGCGTCTGCGCCGAGTCGCGCGCCACCCTCGAGAACGCCCGCTCGGCCGCGGGCGGTACCGGGACATCGGGCGGCACCGGGCCCGGATCGTCCGTGAACCACCCGGCCTTGGCCACCAGCTTGATCAGCAGATCGTGGTTGACGTTGCCCGTCGCCGTGATCACGACATGACGCGGATGGTAGGCCTGCGCGTGCAGGCTGCGCAGATCCGCCGCGGTGAGCCCCCCGACCGTATCGCGTGTGCCGAGGATCGAGAAGCCATACGGATGGGTCGGCCACAGCGCGCGCGAATGCAGCTCGAAGACCAGATCGTCCGGCGTGTCGTCCACGGTCGAGATCTCTTCGAGCACGACTTTGCGCTCCAACTCCAGATCGTCACCGCGGAGGGCTGGGCACCGCACGAGGTCGGTCAGCACGTCCAGCGCTCGTGGTAGGTCCTCGTCGAGGACCCGTGCTTGGTAGGCCGTGTACTCCCGGGCCGTGAAAGCATCCAGTGCGCCGCCGCGACCCTCGAGCTCGAGAGCGATATCGCGGGCACTGCGCCGCTCCGTGCCCTTGAACACCATATGCTCCAAAAGATGAGAGACCCCCATCTTGGGGGCCTCTTCGTGCGCCGAGGACGCGCGGACCCAGATGCCGACGGCGACGGATCGTACGCTGGGCAGCACCTCGGAAACGACCGTGACGCCGTTTTCGCCTTCGGTGCGATACAGCCGCTCGTCCAGCCGGACCGTACGCATCGGGGCGCCGGTCAGGACTGGTCCGATGCCGGCTTGTCGATCAGCGCTTTGCGCGAGAGCCGCATCTTTCCGCGGTCGTCGATCTCGAGGAGCTTGACGCGCACACGATCACCCTTCTGCACGACGTCCTCGGTCTTGCGCGTTCGCTCATGCTGCAACTCCGAGATGTGCAGCAGACCCTCGCGGCCCGGGATGATCTCGACGAACGCCCCGAAGGCAGTGGTGCTCTTCACGATACCCTCGTACACGGCGCCGACCTCCGGCTCCTGCACGATCCCCTCGATCATCTGCCGGGCCCGCTCCCCGGCGTCCCCGTCGATCGAGGAAATTGTCACCAGCCCGGAGTCGTCGACGTTGACCTCTGCGCCGGTCTGGTCTTGAATGCCCCGGATGATCTTGCCCTTGGGACCGATGATGTCACCGATACGCTCGGGGTTGATTTGGATCGTGATGATGCGCGGTGCGTACTTGGACAACTGCGTACGAGGCTCGCCGAGTGTCTGGGCCATGACGTCGAGAATGTGCAGCCGGGCAGTCTTGGCCTTCGCGAGAGCATCGCGGACCACGCGGACCTCGAGGCCCGCGATCTTGATGTCCATCTGGATCGCGGTAATGCCGTCCCGGGTGCCGGCGACCTTGAAATCCATGTCGCCGAGATGATCCTCGGTGCCGAGAATGTCGGTCAGCACCGCGACGCGGTCGCCCTCCTTGATGAGTCCCATCGCGACACCGGCGCAGGAAGCCTTCATCGGGACGCCCGCATCCATCAGCGCCAGCGACCCGCCGCACACGGTCGCCATCGACGACGACCCATTCGACTCGAGAATGTCAGAGACGATCCGGATCGTGTACGGGAACTCGTCGTACGGCGGGAGCAGTGCCTGCAATGCCCGCTCGGCGAGGTGCCCGTGCCCGATCTCCCGGCGCGAGACCCCGCGCACAGGTCGCACCTCCCCCACCGAAAACGGCGGGAAATTGTAGTGCAGCATGAAGCTCTTGGTCGTCTCTTGCGCAACGTCGATATTGTCGATCCGCTGCTCGTCGGAGACGGTCCCCAACGTCGTGCTCACCAGTGCCTGCGTCTGCCCACGAGTGAACAGCGCCGAACCGTGCGCGCGCGGGAGCAGCCCCACCTCGCAGTTGATAGCCCGGACGGTATCGAGGTCACGGCCGTCTACGCGCTCGCCGTGCTCGAGCACCTGGTTGCGCATGGTCGACGACTCGATCCCCTCCAGCACCTTGCGGATGTCGTCCCCTGCGTCGGGGTACTCCTCCGCGAGCTGGTCCTGGACATCGGACCGGACGGAGGCGAGCGCCTGAATGCGCTCGCTCTTTTCCTCGAGGTTCAGCGCCTCGCGGATCTTGTCGGCAGCAAGGGACCGGACCCGCTCGACCAGCTCCGGTGCCGGCTCTTCACTGGTCCACTCGAGTTTCGGATTGCCGACGGCCTTCACGATCTCACCCTGAAGCGCAACCAGTTCGGCAATGCCGCGCTGAGCGGCCCCTAACGCATCGGCGACTTCATCCTCGCTGAGCTCCAGAGCCCCGCCCTCCACCATGCTCAGCGAGTCGGCCTGTCCGGACACGACCAGGTCGATATCGCTGGCCTCGAGTTGGGCGAAGGTCGGATTCAGCACCCACTCACCATCGACCCGACCTACGCGCACGCCGGCGACCGGTCCAGCCCATGGCACGCGAGAGATCGCGAGCGCGAGCGATGCCGCGGTCACACCGAGCACGTCCGCGTCGTTTTCCTGGTCGGCCGAGAGCACGTAGACGAAGACCTGCACTTCGTTCTTGAAGCCCTTCGGGAACAACGGCCGGATCGAGCGATCGATCAGCCGCGCGGCGAGGATCTCCTCCTCACCCGGCCGGCCCTCGCGCTTGAAGAAGCCGCCGGGGATCTTGCCGGCGGCATAGCTCTTTTCGCGGTACTCGACGGTCAGGGGAAAGAAGGGGAGCGAGGATCGGCGGTCGGACACGGTGATGGCCGCCAGGACCATCGTCTCACCAAACTGCACCACCGCGCTGCCTGCTGATTGCTTGGCCAGTCTGCCGGTTTCGAGGCGGAATCGCCGGCCGGCGAAGACCTGTTCAACGTGCTGCACGCTTATAATCCTTGTCGAGCACGTGACAAGATACGGGGGTGCCCGACGTGCTCAACTCGGACACCCCCAGCCCGCGCGCGACGCTGCTAATGGCGAAGCCCGAGCTCGGCGATGAGCTTTCGGTAGCCCTCGAGATCGGTGCGCTTCATGTAGTCGAGGAGACGACGCCGCTTACTCACGAGCATGAGCAGGCCGCGGCGACCGTGGTGGTCCTTCTTGTGAGTTCGGAAGTGATCGGTGAGATAGTTGATTCGTTCCGTCAGCACCGCGATTTGGACGCGGGTCGATCCCGTGTCCGTCGCGTGCGTTCCGAACTTCCGTGCGACCACCTGCTTGTCAACGCTCATGAATCGTGTATCCTCGTCAGACGCGCGGGCGACCAGTGCTTCGGTACGCCCTAATTAACTATAGACATTAAGTTTAGCTGGACTCAGCTTCCCTGTAAACCCTGCCAGGCCCCATGCTCGACGCCCGAGATCTCGTCGCCACCCAGGTCGGGGGGGCGCGCCTGGACCGATTGGTCGGTCCGGGCACCTCCACATGGGTCTATGCAGGCCACGCCATGCACGGGGGCCCCCCCGTCGCCGTCAAGGTGCTCAATCCCCGCTACGCTGACGAGGGGCCGCTCGAGGAGCGCTTCCGGCGGGAGGCCGCGATCGCCGCTCGGCTGTCGCACAACAACGTGGTGCGCATTCTCGATCAGGGTCGGGACGGCGGCCTCCGCTATTTCACGATGCCGCTGTACCCTGCCTCGCTCGCCTCCATGATCCACGATCGAACCATCGACGAGGGCACAGCTGTCCGCATCGGGCGCGATGTGGCATGCGGGCTTGCCGTGGCGCACCGAATCGGACTCGTCCACCGCGACGTGAAGCCAGCGAACGTCCTGATCGCTGACGACGGGCGGGCTGTGATTGCCGACTTCGGCATCGCCCAGTCGATCATCCGGGCTGCGCCCGCAGGCGAGGTCCACATGACACTCGGGACACCGCACTACATCTCCCCGGAGCAAGCGCAAGGTCGACCGCTCGACGGCCGAGCGGACCTTTACGCGCTGGGTGTCGCGCTCTACCGCGCCACCACCGGCCGCGCGCCGTTCCACTCGACAGACTGGTTCACTCTGGCTCGGCAACACGTGGAAGAGGCCCCAGCGTCCCCGCGACGCTATCGCCCGGAGCTGTCCCCCGCATTCGAGCAGGTCGTCCTGCGCTGCCTCGCAAAGCACCCGGCCGACCGGTACCCAACGGCGGATGCCCTCGCGCTGGCGCTTGGGACGGTGAGAGCCGCGGGAACCGGTTCCTAGCCGCCGAACAGCCGTACGATGTCGTTGGTGAAGACCAGCACCATGAGGCCGAGGAGCAGGAACATCCCCGCCTGGATGAGGCGCATGCGGGCCGCCACCGACAGTGGCCGACCCCGTATACCCTCGATCGCGAGGAACACGAGGTGCCCGCCGTCCAGCACCGGAATCGGCAGGATGTTGAGGATGGCGAGGTTCACGGACAGAAGCGCCATGAACTCGAAGAGCACCGAGATGCCGGCGCGGGCGAACTGGCCGGACATCTGCCCGATCATGATCGGACCGCCAATCTCCCGCGCGGAGACCTCGCGCAGCACGATCCCCTTGAGCGTCACGTATACCAACTCGGCCGAACGCCACGTGCGCCGCGCCCCCTCGACGAGCGATCCGACGATCCCGAACCGCACGCGGAGTGGCTCGTAGGCGGGATCGACGCCAATCCGACCCACGTCCATCTCCTGACCCGTGACAGGATCGGGCATGGTCACCGCTTCCGGCGTAATGGAGATCGTGAACACCGAGTCCCCGCGCTGGAGCGTCAGCGACAGAGCCCGTGCGGGATTGCGGTCCACGACCCGATACAGGTCGTAGAAGGCCCGGATGGTGTCACCCTCGATCTGGACGAAGCGGTCGCCCGGGAGAATGCCGGCCTCCTCCGCCGGCATCCCCGGCAATGGGGACCCGGCCACCGGCCCCCAGCCGAACCTGAGCGAGTAGAAGACACGCTCCCGCCCCTCGATATCGGTGCCCTTGATCGGGATCAAAACCGTTCCGGTCTCTCCCG
>JBDHDN010000284.1:1042-6450 GCA_039591485.1 Gemmatimonadota bacterium | reverse complement strand
GTCGTGGACCATCCGGCCCCACTCGCTCTTGAGCAGCTCGGGGTTCGACTCGGCGATGAACGGCGCAAGCCCCAGATTCTCCGCGTGGTCCGCCACGACGAGGAAGTCAAGCGGACGAATCAGGCGGGCTCTCACTCCGTGGGACGTGATGACCTCCTCGCCCCGGGCGAAGCGAAACGCTTCTTCCGGGCCCAGCGTGTTGCCCATCATGCCGGCGTCAGTCGAATACGAGGTATGCAGGTGCGTATCACCCCAGTAGACGCCCTCGGCGAGGTTCGCATCTGCAGCCGTCCGCTCGACGTAGGGTGAGTAGATCTTTACCGGTTGGGGTAGGCTGTCGGGATAGGTGTACTCCTGCGCTGCGGCCAACGCCGGCAGCACCAGCGCAACGACGCTGAGGCCGAAACCTCCCAGCCAGCTGGTGGTCGCTCTCATTGTCGATCTCCTCCTGCTGCACATGCTCATCAGAGGTTACGCCCTGATCACCTGGGCGGTTCATACGGATCCGGTGCGCCGCTGGGGATCGGCGGATCCGCCCGCAGCGATGCGATGTGATCTTCCAGTTGGCGGAGTGCGGCCTTGGGCACCCACGTGTGGGGAAACAGCACGTTGTCCCGCTCCTGGGGATCGCTCAGGAGATTGTAGAGCCGAGGCATCGTGTAGGTGCGCAGCACACCCGACCACGCGTCCTGCTCCTTGAAGTGCAGCTTCCAGTTGCGCCACTTCACGCCGAAGATCTCGGCGCCCATGTAGACGATGAAGCCCTCGCGACCCGACTCGTCCCGCTCGCCGAGGAGCAAGGCACTCACGTCCAGGCCGTCGATGGGGCGGTCCTCGGGAACCGTGCCTCCCGCGATCGTCGCGAAGGTCGGAAACAGGTCCATGGCGTGGACGATCTCGTCACTGGACCGGCCGGCAGCGATGCGTCCCGGCCAGCGAACCACGAACGGGACGCGGAGCGCCCCCTCGAAACCCGTGAAGAGCGTGCCACGCCACGGGCCGGCCGAGCCGTGGACCGCTGTCTCCACGGTCATGGTCGTGTTGTCAAAGTCCAGCGCTTCGGGGCCGTTGTCTGCCGTGAACACGACAATGGTGTTCTCGACAACGCCCATCGCATCGATCGCATCCAGCAACTCGCCGGTGTAGCTGTCGATCTGCGCCAGCAGGTCGGCCCACACACCGTTGCCCGTGCGTCCTGCGAAGTCCGGATGCGGCAGCGCCGGGAAGTGCGTTGCTGTGTAGGGCAGGTACACGAAGAACGGCGTGCCCGTTTCGGCCTGACGCCGCATGAAGTCGATTGCGCGGTCGGTCAAGTCTCGATCGATCAACGGGCGGTAATCGAGATCGTACGGGCGCACTCTCGTCGGCGTTTCCCCCTTGTGCGCCTCCATCACGTACGTCTCGGGAAGGCCGCTCTCCGCAAAACCCGGCAACGCAGAGTAGACAGACTCGTCGGTCGAGTTCGGGATGCCGTACCATTCGTCGAATCCCTGGTCCGTGGGAAACCGGCCGTCGGTGCGACCGAGATGCCACTTGCCGAACATGCCCGTCGCGTAACCCACGTCAGACAGCATCTCCGCCATCGTGACTTCCCACTGCACGAGGCCGTACACGCCCTCGCCAAGGGGCACCGTGGCGTTGCCACTGCGGATGGCGTACCGCCCCGTCATCAGCGCCGACCGGGAAGGCGTACACTGTACTTCGACGTTGAAGTTCGTGAGCCGGAGGCCCTCCTCGGCCAGTCGGTCCATGCGTGGCGTCGCAGCGCCTCGCGTGATCCCGCCTCCGTTGAACCCCGGCTCGCCCCATCCGAAGTTGTCCATGAAAACCAGGACGATGTTCGGCCTCTCCTGAGCGTATGCGGGCGAAGACCAGGGCACCAATGCACACGCGGTGAACAGGAGAATTGTCGCTTTGAGCGTTCTCATCGTGCTTGCATTCCTCTGGACGGTTGGCGTACCCCGCAGACCGCACGCCCCGCAGGGCTGCTGTCGCCGCCCCAGCCAGTGTGCTGTCGGCAAAGGTGTGCCGAGATATATGTGCCGAGTGATGGGCGGGCCATTACACCTTGGTGGTATAACACCTTGGTGGTATGAGGAGACGAGAAGGGGAAGGAAGGGCATGAATCGCCATCGTGTGCTGCGAGCGCGGTACAGACTCTCCGTTCGCTCAATGCCTGTTCCGGTGTCCTCGTGCGACGTGGCTACTGGCGGAGCCCTGTTACCGCTGGGCCCACGCAACGGTGTCGAGCAACGCTCGGCCGTCGACAGGCTTGCGAAACAGGGCCACCGCTTTCATCGCCCTCGCTTGGCGCCTGGTTTCGGCATCGTCGTGAGCGGTGACGACGATGATCGGCAGGTCAGCGCCGCGTGAGTCGAGCTCCGCCTGCAGCTCCTCCGCCGATAGCCCTGGCATTCGCAGGTCCAGCACCACACAGCCTGACATCTCAGGCTCGAGCACGTCGAGGAACTCATCTGCGGAAGCACATTCACGGACATCGTGACCAGCCACGCGCAGCAGACGCGCGAGCCCTCTCCGCGCCGACTGGTCGCCGTCCACTACCAAGACACAGCGGATCTCGGTCATGTCGGGAAATACGTCCCACGACGATGCGGGGCTATTCCACCTTCGTGGTATATGGGAGGTGCGACGAACGCGGGAGGCTGGCGCCGGCCTACGGAGGGGCTACTTGCCCGAGGCCTGGGCTGGGGCGACCCCGGCCTTTTCGCACAGGCGCACGAGGTCGGCAACCGAGTCGATCCCGAGCTTCTGCATCACGCGCCGCCGGTGGATCTTGACCGTGTCCTCGGCGATCCCCAGTTCCCCGGCAATCTGCCTGTTGAGCAACCCGGCGATCACGTGTTTCATGACCTCGTACTCGCGTGGGGTCAGCGTGGCGAGATGCGCGTTGGCGGAGCCACGTACCGCCAGTTGTGCACGGTTCTCCGCGTCAAGGGCCAGCGACGCTCGGAGGGCGCGCTGCAGGTCGGCCCGGTCGACCGGCTTGGTCAGGAAGTCGACAGCGCCCTTCTTCATGGTCTGGGCGGTGGTGGGCACGTCGCCGTGGGCGGACAGGAAGATGATCGGCATGCAATAGTCGGACTTGCTCAACTCCTCTTGCAGCTCCGGCCCCGTCATATCCGGCATGCGCACATCCAGCACAATGCAGCCCGGCCCATCGCGTTTCCCCGAGGCCAGGAAGTCGGCGGCGGAGGCGAACGACTCGACGTTCATTCCGGTCGCTCGTACCAGACGCGTCAGCCCACTGCGGGCCGACGGATCGTCGTCGATGATGTGGACTGTCGGCTCGCTCATCTCTGTCGCCTTCAATCGAGCGCTGGGATGACAAGCCCGACGCGGGCGCCTCCGTCGGGTGTGTTCTCGGCCCACAGGCTTCCCCCGTGCGCTTCGACAATCGAGTTGCTGAGCGCCAGGCCCATCCCCGTGCCTCCCGGCTTCCAGGTTGCCAGCGGTTCGAAGATACGGTCGATCTTCTGGGCGTCGATACCCGGTCCCGTGTCCTCCACCCACACCGCGACCGCGTTTCCGTCGAGCCCCGTCGCGACACGGACCAACCGATTGCCCTGAGGCAACTCGTCCATAGCCTGCACCGCGTTCATGATGAGGTTCATCAGCACCTGCTGGATCTGGACCCTGTTGCCGTTCACCTTGGGAAGCGATGCGGCGCAGTCAGTGGTGAGCTCGATCTTCTTCTCCACCAAGTCACTGCGCAGCAACTGGGTCGTGTCCGCGACGACGGTGTTGACATCTACCGGGGAGAAATCCCCTTTGTGCTCGCGATACAGCTCGCGCAAGCTGCGGATCACCTCCCCCGCGCGTTTGCAGTCGGCCGCGATCTCGCTCATGGCCTTGGCCAACTCGTCGCGATCCCACCCCTCGCTCTCGAGCATCACCTCTGCCGCCTGAGCGTTGCTCAGGATACCAGTCAGCGGTTGGCTCAGCTCGTGCGCTATCGCCCCCGTCAACTGCCCCATCCTCGTGGCGCGCTCCACCCGGGCCAGCGCATCCCGTTGCTCTCGCGCCTCTCGTTCGGCATGCTTGAGCTCGGTGATGTCCATGTACTTGTTGACGACGTACACAACGTCACCGCTCTCATCCTTGACCGGGTACAGATGGGATTGCACCCAAGGCGTTCTCAAGCCGACCCCGTCGAACCCCATCTCTTCCGCTGCGCGGGGCGCGCTGTATTCAACCGGCGGTAAGATCACGAACTCTCCCGCGAACGCCCGTTGCACCAGGGGAGCAATGCCGAGCTCCGCCATCTGCGGGTCGGTGAGCATGTTGTAGGCAGCCAGCACTCGCGTCTTCTCTGTTTCGTCTGTGAGACCCCACAGGTGCATCCATGCACTGTTCGTTTCGGTGATCTGCCCCTCGGGCGACAGGATTTCCATAGCCAAGGGCGACTGCTCCATCAGACTGCGGAAACGCTCCTCGCTCCGTTGCAGGTTCTTCTCCGCTCGTTTGCGCCCGTCGATGTCGGTAATGGAGCCGGACATGCGGATGGCCCTGCCGGTTTCGTCCCACTGCGCCTGTCCACGGGCATGAAACCAACGGTACTCTCCGCTCTTGGTGCCGAGCCGATACTCGAGGTCGAATGGCGCGCCGTGCTCGAGGTGTGCATCGAGGGCATGTCGAGTCGCCTGCTGATCGTCGGGGTGCAGCTGATCCCAGAACCAAGCCATCGTGATTGAGATCTCATCCGGGGCGAAGCCCAAGAGCTCCTGCAAACGGTCGGACGTATACAGCGCATTCCCCACGATGTCCCAATCCCACAGTCCGGCGTCCGTCCCGGCAACGGCCAGCTCGTAGCGGTCGTGGCGCCGCTGCAGGTCCCGCACCTTGGACTCGAGGTCCTCGAACAGCAGAGCCTGTTGCGCCGAAACGGCGAACTGTCTTGCCAGGTGTGTGAGAACCTCTGCATGCTCCTGAGTGAACGCATCCGCCTTCTGTCGGTCCTCGAGATACACCATCGCCTCGAGTGGACCCTGGCTCGTCGCGGGGATGCACAGGACGGATTTGATGTTCCGACTCTGGATCATGGTGTCTGCGGCAAAACGTTGGTCGCGCCGGGCGTCGCCCACGAGCAGCACATCTCTTGACGTGGCGCAATGGCGAAACACGGTCGCGGGAACCTCGTCGGCCCCGCCATCGGCCGGATCGAAGCGCTGGCTGAGCATCACGTCATGCGCCCCGGTCGTGGTGTCCGCCCGAGCCTGCACTACCCACTCTTCGTCCTGCCGCAGCAGCAGCACCGCTTTGGCCGCCCCGGAGCTCGACATCGCCAATGCGAGCATGCTGGCCATGAGCTTGTCGAGATCGGTTTCGGACGAAAGTGCCAGGGACGCGTGCAGGACTTCCTCCACATCGATTGCACCCGGAGTAGTCCG
>JBDHDN010000284.1:0-1001 GCA_039591485.1 Gemmatimonadota bacterium | reverse complement strand
GTTATGGACGTCTGCTTCCTGCCGGACGCGTCCTGCTGCCCCTCTGTGGCACGAGTCATCTCCTATGCCCGTTCCAGAGAACACACAGTGGCTGCGATGCGTGGCGCGCGGAGGTGGTACGTCTGTCGCCAGCCTGAAAATGATGGACTCCGACGAGATTGGGGTCAAGAACAGAGCAGGAAGAGCCGGCCGCGCTCGTCATACCACACAAGGTGAGGATGGCCAGGTCATGCCCTGGAGCTATCACGCAGTGCGCCTTCTACCGACAGGATCGGTTCGGAGGATTGTTCGCTGTGGAGCAACGGGCACGCATTCTCGCGCGGACTGACAAAACCGATGGTGCGCTCGCTGAGCTTCAGCGCCTACACGCAGAGCCGTCGGACATCAGCGTGCACACACTGCGGCTCAACCCCACCTGGGACCCTCTTCGTGACGATTCACGGTTCCAGGCACTGCTCGACAGTTAGGGGGCTCATCGCTGACGGCCGTCAGGTGAGGGCTGCTCGGGAGGGTTCTGGAAAGGTCTCTCGGCGTCCTGCCCGACCACGACGGGGACATCGGCGCGCTCGGCGCCCGTCCCATCCTCCGCATGAGACACGTCCGAGCTCGAACCGTGCGAGGGAGGCAAGTCCCTGCCGTTCACCTCTTCGGCCGCATCAACTCCTGGAACGGCGGGTAGTCGCGGAGAATGACGGCAAGCTCCGACGTATGGAGGTAGACGCCGTATCCCAGCCCACCGTGAATTGCGTCGCGGAGGAGTCTGACGGCGCGAGCGTGGTCGCCAAGGATCGCATCGATGCGGGCTTGGAAGTATGCTCTCCGCGCCTGAACGTACCGCAAGTTCCATCTTGCGATGCTGTCGCTGATCAGCTTCGCTTCATCCCTCTTTCCCAATCGCGCCGCAGCCGCCCCCAAGTTGCCGAACGGCCTGATGGAATCGGGCACCTCGTCGTGCAGGGCCGCAAAGAGCTCGTAGGCCTCCGCGTACCGGCCGGCACTGT
>JBDHDN010000283.1:0-6022 GCA_039591485.1 Gemmatimonadota bacterium | reverse complement strand
GTAGGCGACGGAGGCCAGCACGCCAAGCTGCGCGGGGCCGAGTTCCGCGCCGGGTTCGAGCACTGCACTTCCTTCGGGGATGTCCTCGCCACGGCGACGGACGTTTCGGCCCGCATCGCGCGCATCGTCGATGCGGACGGTGCTTGCGTCGAGACGTGTCGTATCCTCCTGTCTGATGACCCCGTCGGCGCCGCTGGGAATGGGCGCGCCTGTGAAGATCCTGGCGCACTCGCCTGGGCCCAGGGTCCGTGTAGGGAACATCCCCGCTGGAATATCCTCGACGATCCGAAGTTCGACTGGCGGTGCGGTGCCACCCCGTCGTTCCGCCCCCTCGATATCCTCGCTTCGGACCGCGTACCCGTCCATTGCGGAGTTGTCCCAGCGTGGCACGTCGATTGGGCTTCGCACGGTCTCGGCGAGCACTCGGCCCAGGGCCTGCCTCAAGGGCACTCGCTCGGCAGGCAGGGTCGAGACTGCGCCCAGCAGGATCTCCGCCGCCTCGGCAGAGCGTAATCGCGTACGCGGGACGGTCATCGGGCTCAGGCGGATCGCGAGTCGCCGCGGTCCCGGCGCCGCTGCAGCGCCCGGGCCGCAGCGAGTTCCTCTCGTGTGTTCACGTTGAAGAACAGCTCGTCGGGATTGCCGAAGCGCTCTACCGTTGCCAGCGGAAGGCGACCGACACGCACGGTGTCATGGAACGCCGTGGTGTGCAGCTGTCCTGCCTCGATGCTCTGGAGGATGGGATGGGCACAGGCCTGCGCATACACGGCACTTAGCGGCTCGAAGCCACGTGGCCCTCCGCTCTCGGGGACGAACGCGTCGAACGCCGCTGCCCCCGCGATCACCGCCCCCACGAGATCCGGCGGGAGGAACGGCATGTCCCAAGCCGCTACGAACACGGGGCCGTCTCCGGCCAGCAGCGCCGTGTAAATGCCGCCCAAGCTCGCAGTGCCGGGGTACACGTCGGCCCGCACGACGAGGTCGGGATGCCACTCGACCGCCTCGGGATCGTTGGCAATCAGGAGGGGCAGCTCGCCGGTTGCCTTCACGAGCGTGTCGACGACCGCATCGAGAATGCGCCGGCCGCCGACGGTTTGGAGACCCTTCGGCCGCGCCTCGAACCGCCGGGCCGCGCCGCCGGCGAGAATCGCGCTGCGCACCTCTAGTACCTACGGCCGCGCTTTTGCTCGAGGACGATCCCGACTCCGAAGACGAGCGCCGGCGCGTGTCCCCAAAAACTCTCGACGTTCGTCCAGGCGAGCTCGTCAGCCGGCCCGGTTGGTCGCTCCAGCAGCATCAATTGATCGCGGATCTCGGCGCGGATGAGGTAGCCGCTCCCGAGAGAGAAGTCGAGACCCACCGCGCCGACGAATAATGGCTTCACAGCCACTCCCGAATCGTCGCGGATGACCAGCCGCTCTGTGGGTCGGGGTATACCGTCGACACCGACCACGTTGTATCGACCGACGGTTTGCACGATGCTGGTGCTGCGGATGCCAATGCCGCCGTGGAGACGTGCGTAAGGGCTGACTGGGCTGCGGCCCCAAAGCCGATAGGCACCTCCTAATGTCAGCCCGACGTTCGAGACTGTCAGTACTCGCTGCGTGATGTCGTCACATACCTGATCGTTGCGTCCCTGTGGATCCACATGCGTGAAAACCATATCGCACGTATCGTCCATCCGCAGCCCAACGTACACGATCTCCGCGGCGAGCCCGAAACCGGAGCCCTGGTACAGAGTGGCGTTGATCCCTGCCGTCGGCGCGGTCGTCAGTGTCCGACGGAGTGCCAGCGTGTCGAAAACGTCCGTCTGAAACACGAGGGCGAGCGGCTGGGATGGGATGTTGTAGAGCTTGGGTCCCTTCGCGACTCCCCCGAAGAACGAGAAGACGAGGCGTGGCTCAGGCCCCGATTGGGCGTGCGCCGCCGCAGGTAGCAGGAGAGCGACCGCGAGGATTCCCTCCCATCGGATGGCCCGCCGTAGGACGCCGACTTTCACGGTACCTCGCTTCCCTCCCTCCCGACCTCGGCGTACAGGGACTGGTCCTCGTGTATGCGGACCCGAAGCAGGGTCACGCCGGCCGGCATCCGGGGTTCGAGTCGGCGCCACAGGTAGACCGCGACTTCTTCGCTCGTAGGAATCTGCCGCCCGAAACCGAACTCCGGCACGGCGTGGTTGAGAAACCGGTGGTCGAGGCGGTCGCTGATCTCTTCCTGGAGCAGGCGATCGAGATCCCGGAGGTTCATGACCATTCCGGTATCGTCGTCGAGTGGTCCCGCGATGGTGACGTGACACTCGTAGTTGTGCCCGTGCCCATGCTCGTTTGCGCAGGCACCGAACACCTCCCGGTTCCGTGCGACCGACCACTCTGGCCGGTAGTAGCGGTGGGCTGCGGAGAACGCAACGACACGGGTGAGGCGAATGGTGGTCATGTCCCGGGCAATCTAGTCCCTCGCCGTTGCTCCCGCACTGCCGGGGTCCATGAGCGGTGACGACCCAGGGCCGTGAGCTATCGTTGGTGCTGGGCCGGCGCCCTATCGGCCGAACGCGAAGCCGAGTGAGACGTAGAGGCTGGGATTGTGCGTCCAATCCGTTGCCTTGTTGAAATTGGGGTCAAGCACAGGTGGAATTCCCGGATCCTCCGTCGGCGGTTCGAAGAAGGAGTTCGGATAGGAGAGCTTCCACAATACGTCGCGGAACTCGACGCGGAGACCGATGCGACGGATGGGGTGCCAGCGGATTCCGATGGCGGGTGTCACGATGAACTTTGTGTTGAACTCGTATCCACTCAACGAGTCGGCAGGAACGTCGCCGCCGATCGCAACGCCGATCGACGCTCCGATGAAAGGGGCGATCCCGTACCACGACTTCTGACCCGTGAGCACCAGATTGAGGCCGACGTCGGCCATCATGACCGTCTGGGTGGTCCAACCGAGCTCCCGTTCCTCCGGCGGTTTCGTGGGGTCCAGCAAGAGGCGATCGAGATTCCCGAAGTTCAGTCCAATGTGAACCGTTCCGGGGCCTGCGAGATGGATATCACCGCGAGCGCCATAGACCGTGCCTTCACCCGGTCCGACGTTCACCTTCCCGCCGGATGCCCAGGAGTACCCACCGGTGAAGGAAATGATGTACTTCTCCGGTACGTCCCGGTACGGTGATGACTGCGGATCGTGGCCCACCTGCGCGAGCGCGGCGGCAGGAACGCCGAGGCCCAGCGTGAGGTACAGGAGTGTGTGCCGGAGCGTCACGGGGCCTGCGCTGAGGTTTGACATGAAAAGTCGCCGTTCCTACAATCCTCAAAGAGCACGAGATGCGGCAATCTAGTCAGGTCACTCCCGCCCTACCAGCCTTCCTGCTGGCGGCCCTCTGTATTCTGGGGGGGGCCGCGGAATCATTGGCGCAAGACCGCTATCGCGTGATCCGAACCGAGAATCTGCGACGCGAGCCGTCCGGTCGGGCGGCACTCTTGGCGACGGTCAACGCGGGGGTCGAGCTGACCGGGGAAGGAGAAGACGGTCGCTGGGTGCAGGTCGCGCTCGAGGGGTGGTTGTGGGTGCGCTCGCTGGACTCGACCGTTCGTGACGGCTTCGACGTCGTCGTGACGCCGTCGGGGGGCGAGAACCTGCGTGCGGAGCCGAACGGGCGGATTCTCGCCCGCGTTTCCGCGGGCGCACTCTTCGAGGAGGTCGATCGCGAGCCGGGCTGGGTGCGGGTGCGACGGGTAGCCTGGATGTTCGGACCGTCGCTCGAACGGCTTGGAGGTCAGGCGGAGTCAACAGGACCAGCCACGGGCGGGACAGCGGGATCTCCCGACATGCCGGTGGAAGCCGCGGTGCTCGACGATGCTGCCACCACGGCGGCGACGGTCCTGTACCGCACGCCCGATGGCGACTCCACCGGCCTGCTCGAGACCGACATTCCGGTACGGATCCTCGCACGATCGGGGGAGTGGGTCCGCATCCAGACCGAAGCGTGGGTGCGCGCGTCCGACGTCTCCTCCGCGCCTCCCGGCGTGCTCGTCGGCGTGAGCGGTGCCGAAGTGCGTGCGCGCCCTGGCGAGTACGCCGGCAAGCTCGTCCAGTGGACGCTGCAGTTCATCGCGGTTCAGAGCCCTGACGAAGTCCGGCGGGACATCCCCGAGGGAAGCCGCTACATGCTCACGAGGGGGCCGATGCCTGAGACCGGGTTCGTATACGTCGTCCTCACTGCGGAGCAGGCGAGGCAACTCGAGCGTCAGGAGCCGCTCAGCGAGCTCGTCATCATCGGGCGCGTGCGAACGGGACGCTCGCACTATTTGGGCAATCCCGTGCTGACCCTCGTAGAGGTGGCCAGCCGTTGACCGGCAGGGAAAAGGGGGAGGGTATGAACGACAATCTCAAGGCCCGGATCGCGGGCAGACTGGGTGGGCTGTCCGACGACGTCGGCCGGCAGGTGCTCGATTACATCGAGTTCCTGGAATCCAAGTACAACCGCAGTACTCGTACGCCGTCGACGGTGCAGCGGATCACGGAGAATCTCGAGGACCGGATCGGCGGAGTGCGGATCTCCGACGTCGCCGCAAAGGGAACCGCCCAGGTGATGGAGGCTGCGGGCAAGCTGATGGAGGGGCTGGCCTCGGCGAGCCGCGTCATTGCAGAAGAGCTCGAGGCACCGTCACCACGGGACGACCGTCAACAGCAGCGTGTGGCCGATGATCGGGGGGAGGATTCCGAGGCGGGCGAGGAGTCCGTCGAAACACCGAGCACCACGCCGACGGAGGAGCCGCCGCCTACCGCTTGACCGCCCTACCGGCCGTCGCGTACCTTTTTTCATGGTACTGCCAACTGGCGACTGGCCCTCGAAGACCCGCTCCGCGATCCCCGCGGGGCGGGTCTTTGCGCTTTACTCGGGAGAGACGAACGACGATGCGTCTGCGTGGTGATCATGGCCTGACGTTCGACGACGTACTCCTCGTGCCGCGCCTCGCGACGGTGCATCCGCGGGATGTAGACGTTCGCAGCCGGTTCACGAGAGCCATCCCGCTCAACGTGCCCGTCATCTCGGCCGCGATGGACACGGTGACCGAGGCGGACATGGCCATCGCGATGGCCCGGTTCGGCGGTATCGGTGTCATCCACAAGAACATGCCCATCGACCGACAGGCAGCTGAGGTCGATCGCGTGAAGCGGTCCGAAAGCGGGATGATCCTCAATCCCATCACGCTCGGTCCGGACCGCTCGATACGGGAGGCCGCCACACTGATGGGGCGGTTCCGGATCTCGGGCGTCCCGATCGTCGACGACGCCGGACGGCTGGTCGGGATCATCACGAACCGTGATCTGCAGTTCGAGCGCAACCTCGACCGTCAGATCCTCGGAGAGCATCGCATCGAGAAGCTGCCCGTCGTCGACGAGCGCGGCGTGCTCAAGGGCCTCATCACGGTCAAGGACATCATCAAGCGCCAGCAGTTCCCGAACGCCAACAAGGACGGCCACGGGCGGCTCCTGGTTGCAGCCGCGCTCGGTGTGGGCCGGGAGGCTAGGGCTCGCGCCTCTGCGCTGCTCGACGCAGGGACGGATGCCCTGGTCATCGACTCCGCGCACGGCCACTCCCAGGGAGTGCTCGAGGTCGTGAGCGAGCTGCGCGAGTCCTTCCCCGAGGCCCAGATCGTGGCCGGCAACGTCGCTACCGAGGATGGAGCGCGCGCCCTCGTCGAGCGCGGGGTCGATGGGGTCAAGATAGGGATCGGCCCCGGCTCGATCTGCACGACGCGCGTCGTCACCGGCGTCGGCGTGCCCCAGGTCACGGCGATCCAAGATGCGATCCGTGGCGCGGGCGACATTCCCGTCATCGCGGATGGTGGCATCAAGTTCTCGGGAGACGTGGTGAAGGCCCTCGCGGCTGGTGCGGCGAGCGTGATGCTGGGTTCCATGCTCGCCGGAACCGAGGAGAGCCCTGGAGAGAGCTTCTTGCTCGAAGGACGGCGCTTCAAGACCATCCGCGGCATGGGCTCCCTCAGTGCCATGCAGGACGGCTCGGCCG
>JBDHDN010000282.1:0-5437 GCA_039591485.1 Gemmatimonadota bacterium | reverse complement strand
CTCGGACGGTCTCGCGGCGCTCAATCTCATCGTTCGGCTGGTCGTACTCTTCAAGGCTTTCAAGGTGTTCTCACTGCTCGGCCTGAGCCTCATCGTGCCGGGCCTGCTCTACGGTGTGACCCTTGCGCTGACGAGGGGCGAAGGCTTCCCGACCTTGGCCGGCACTGCGGTGATTGCCGGCATGCTCACCTTCTTCCTCGGCATCGTGGCGGATCAGGTCGCGGAGCTGCGGAAGGAGCGCTTCGAGGACCCGTGGACCGACTGACTCACTGCACGGGCAAGGACGGCAGCGCCGCCACCACGCCGGACGGGTGGTCCTGGCCATGTGCGGCATAGCGGGCGTCTTCTACCACACTGATCCCGCCCGGCCAGTGGACGATCAGCTGGTGCGGGCGATGACGCGGGCGCTCGCCCATCGTGGCCCGGACGGGGAGGGTGTGTGGACCGGGGCCGGCATCGGGCTGGGGCACCGGCGCCTCGCCATCCTGGATCTGAGCGAGCATGGCCGGCAGCCGATGATGGATCACTCCGGGACGCGCATCATCTCGTACAACGGGGAGATCTACAACTTCCGCGAGCTCCGTGCCCAGCTCGAGGCGAAGGGGCACCGGTTCCGCTCGAGCGGCGACACGGAAGTCGTTCTCGCCGGTTACGCCGAATGGGGGCGCGACGTGGTCGGGCGGCTCTCGGGGATCTTCGCGTTCGCGATCTACGACGCCACGCAGCGCGCGCTCTTCCTCGCCCGTGACCCGCTTGGCGTCAAGCCGTTGTTCTATGCTCTGGACGACCGGTCCTTCCGCTTCGCCTCGGAGATCAAGGCGATCCTGTTGGATCCCAGCGTTGACCGGGAATTCGATGTCGAGGCGCTGGATTCCTTCTTCACCTTCAGCTACACCCCGGCGCCGGCCACGGGCTTTCGGCAAGTCCGCCAGCTGTTGCCGGGCCAGGCCGCCCACGTCAGCCAACGGGGATTCGAGACCTGGCACTACTGGACGTCCCCGTTCGCGGAGCGCCCCGCGACGATGGACTTCGATGCCGCGCTGACGGAGTTCGGGGATCGCCTCGACACCGCGACTCGCGCTCAGATGGTGAGTGACGTCGGTGTCGGCGCGTTTCTGTCGGGAGGCCTGGACTCGGCTGCCCTCCTGCGGGCGATGCAGCAGGTCGAAGATACCGAAGTGCGGGCGTTGTGCGTCGGTTTCGACGTCCCCGGATTCGACGAGCGACCCGCGGCGCGAGCGACGGCCGGCGCCCTCGACGTCGAGCTGACCGAGATCGTGATGTCGGTGGATGCAGTCGACCTGGTGCCGGTCCTGTCGCGACACCTCGAGGAGCCGACGGCCGATTCGTCGGCTCTGCCCGTCTACCTCCTGTGCCAGGCCGCCGCGGAGCACTTCAAGGTTGCCCTCTCGGGCGACGGCGCGGACGAGCTTCTAGCCGGCTACGAGACGTATCGAGCGTCGAGCCTGGCGGTGCTGTATCGTCGGATACCCCGGATCATCCGGCGGCCCGCGCTGGCCCTGCTAATGAGGGCCCTACCAGTGCGTGATGCGAAGTATGGTGCGCGTGAGCTGACCAGGCGATTCGCCCACGGCGCCGAATTGGGTCGGCATCTCGATCACGCAGCCTGGCGCATCATCTTCAGCAACGGCCTGAAGGAGCGCGTGTATGCACCGGACTTCCTGGCATACGCGACGGGCCACCGGGCGCTGGAACGATACGCGGATCACAGTCGCGCGGTTCCCGAATCCCGATCCTACCTCGACGGCCTGCTCAAGGCGGACCTCGAGTTCTATCTGCCGAACGACATGCTCGTGAAGGTCGATCGCATGAGCATGGCGCACGGACTCGAGGTGCGCGTCCCCTTCCTGGATGCCGAATTCGTCCGGTTTTGCGCGAACTTGCCGCCCGCTTTCAAACTCCATCGCGGCAAGGTCCGCAAGCACATCCTTCGCGAATCGCTGCGACCGTCACTGCCCGATTCCGTACTGGGCGCGCCCAAGTCCGGGTTCAACATCCCGCTCCCTGGTTGGATGCGCGGCGACTTGAGTGACCTGTTGCTCGACACCCTGACGTCTCGGCGGGTGGAGGCGTCGCGCTTCCTTCGTCTAACCGAAGTGGAGGTCATGGTCGACGAACACCGCAGGCGGCTGGACGACCATGGATACGCCCTGTTCACGGTGTTGATGTTTGCCCTGTGGCTCGACAACGCGGCGAGCGCATGGAAGCTGGTTGGCTAGGCGCCGTCGGGTGCCCAGCGCGGGGGGGGATGGCTCAGGGTGCGGTATCGCTGGGTCCTCCCGGCCCACTTCGCCGTCCCGACGTCCCCGACCGCGATCGGGCGACCGGAAAGTCCCGGCGATCGCTGCCTGGACCGCTGCCGGCGGGTGGGACCGGAGGATTGACGCGGCACGCTGCATGCTAGAGAGACCCTTCGTACCCTCGGATGGTTGTTGGTCGTCACGCTCCCCGAATAGGCGGAAGGCTGCCCTCGTATGACATCAGGTCGTCCGGACGAACCCGTACAGCAAGCGCCCCCCCAGGCCTTACGGAGTCAGTGGCGGGGCCTGCTGCCGGCGGCACTGGTGGCCCTCGTCCTGCTCGGTGCCGGCGTACGGCTGGACTCCTTGGACGGCACCGGTATCGTGCACGATCGGCAGTATCGCTCCGCCCTCGTGGCACGCGCGTACTACTACGAGTCGCTACCGACGATCCCGGAATGGCGCCGCCTCGCCGCCGTGACCAGTCGAGAACGCCAGGAGCCGCTCGAGCCCCAGATCACGGAGCGGGTGATCGCAGCCCTCTATGGATTCGTGGGAAGCGAGGATCTCCGGATTGCCCGCACGGTGTGTGCCGTGTTCTGGATGGTGGGAGCGTTCCCGCTGTTCTTTCTGGCCCGGCGTCTCGGAGGGGCGGACGGCGCCGTGTTCGCGACCGCGTTCTATGTGCTGTCGCCGCTTGGCGTGCAGCTGAGCGTCAGCATCCTCCCCGAGTCGCTCATGATCGCCATGTTGCTGTTCAGTCTTCTGGCGATCGTCCGCTATCACGACTGGCCATCCGGCCCGCGGCTGCTGGCCGCCGGGGTGCTCTCAGGTGCCGCCATCTTCGTAAAGCCGTTCGTGGTGTTCCTCATCGCCGGGGCCTGGGGCGCCCTGGCCATTCACCGCGAGCGTCACTGGAAGAGCCTGTTCACTCGCCAGTCGATCGGCTTCGCTGCGCTGAGCCTGCTTCCCGGTATCCTATACTACGGGTACGGCATCGTGGTCGCCGATTACCTGCGCTGGAAGGTCACGACGAGTTTTCTGCCGCACTTCCTACTCAGCCGGACATTCTGGACCGGGTGGTTCCGAACCGCCATGGATGGTGTGGGGGCGTTCCCGCTCATGCTCGGGCTTGCGGGCCTGCTCTTTCTGAAGAAGGGGATGCCGCGGTATCTCCTGGCCGGGCTGTGGATCGGATATCTCGCCTTTTGCCTGGCGTTCGACTACTTCGTTCACTTCCTGCCGTACTATCACGCACAGCTGATCGTCGTGCTCGCGCTCGCCATCGGCCCCCTCTTGGCGGCCCTCGTGCACCACGCGCTGCAGCGGCCAGTCGGGATCTTCGGATGGACCATGCTCACGGCCGTGCTGGTTCTGGCGGTGCTGGCCAACGTCCGAGAGATCAGACGGGAGCGGGTGCCACTGCGATTTGAGGGCAAGACGACGGCTGCGGAGATCGGGCGACTGGTCGGGCACAGCACCCGGGTTGCGTACGTAGCGTACGTGTATGGCCTGCCGATGGAGTACTACGGAGAGTTCGCGGGCGAGTACTGGCCGCATCGGGAGGACCGCTGGCCGCTCGCCCGACCGGGCGCCGAACCGCGAAGCATCCAGCTGCGAAAGGACATGCTCGGGTTCGAGCCGGAGTACTTCGTAGTCACGAACTTCCGGGTGTTCGACGCCATGGATGACGATGTCCGTGAGTATCTGGACGGGGAGGGAGCGATCGTCGCCCGCACACCTGACTACCTGATCTACAGGCTCGCCGACGATGCACGCTAGCCGAGCAGACACCGTGGAGCTCTCTGTCATCGTCCCCGTCCGCGACGAAGAGGGGAACGTGGCGGCACTGGCGGAGCGACTCGCATCGGTCCTCACGGACCTCGACATGGGCTGGGAAGTGATCTTCGTAGATGACGGGAGTACGGACGATAGTTGGTCGGTCATCGCGTCGCGACATCGAAGCGACCCAAGGGTCAAGGGCCTTCGTCTGTCCCGGAACTTCGGTCATCAGTCGGCACTCCTCGCCGGGCTGCACATCTCGCTCGGGCGGGCTGTCATCACCATGGACGCGGACTTGCAGCATCCCCCGGAGCGCATTCCCGATCTGGTCGACGCGTGGCGCGCCGGCGGCAAGATCGTCCATACGGTTCGCGTGGACCGGGGTGGTGAGTCGTGGTGGAAACGCGCGACGTCGCGGACGTACTATCGGGTCTTTTCGTATCTCAGCGGTGTCAACCTGCAGAGCGGAATGGCGGATTTCCGCCTGCTCGACCGGCAGGTTCTGACGGAGATTCTGCGGTTCAAGGAGAATGCGCTGTTCCTCCGGGGCATTGTGCAATGGGTGGGTTACCCCAGTGCCACGGTCACCTATGAGAGCGCCCCCAGGAACAGCGGGTCGACGAAATACACCCTTGGCAGGATGCTGCGGTTCGCGTGGCACGGCATCAGCTCGTTTTCGATCGTTCCGTTGCGGCTCGGCATCGCTGCTGGCCTCACGGCGAGCTTTCTCTCGTTTCTCGGCGTCGTCTACGCCATCGTCAGCAAGCTGATTCTCGGCCACACCATCCCGGGTTGGGCGTCCACCGTGGCGATCGTGTCGTTCTTCTTCGGCATCCTGTTCGTTTACCTAGGACTCCTCGGGGAATACATCGGTCGCGTTGTCGTCGAGGCCCGCGGACGACCACGCTTCCTGGTGAGTGAGCAGTTGGGAAGCGGTGCGGTGACGGCTGTCCCCGAAGTACCCGAGGGCGATGAGAGCCCATAGCCAAATCCGGTCGGTGTTCACGCCGACCGGCTGGCGACGGCTGCTGGGCCCCGTACGACGCGGCGTCCGACTCCGCACGATGCTGGTGGAGCGTATTCAAGGCGATACGGGTCGCCGCGTGTCCCGATCGGTCGGTCGCCTGGTGCGGGGCTGCGGCCCACTCGATTGTCGCAGAGGACCGCTGTGAGTTCGGGCGCCATGTGCCGGCTGATCGTCCACGGTGACGATTTCGGTCAGTCTCGGGCGATCAACGAAGGCATCGCGCGTGCCCACCGAGAGGGCATTCTGACGTCGGCGTCGATTATGGCGCCCGGTGTGGCGTTCGAGCATGCCATCGGCCTCTGGCGGGAGAACCCCTCACTGGATCTCGGGGTGCACCTGACGCTGCTGGAGGAAGCACCGGTGACGC
>JBDHDN010000281.1:0-5439 GCA_039591485.1 Gemmatimonadota bacterium | reverse complement strand
ACGGGCGTGAACGTGACATGGCACCCTCGGCGACGGCGTGTAGTGGTGAGACGGACACGAGCGGCGGATCCGCAGCAGTGTCAGAAGACGCTGCTGCCCCCGTTGCCCGTACCACCTCCCCCGACTATCGGGTTCCCGGTCTGAAGTGTGAGATCGGTTAGCTTGGGCAGCTCGACGACCTCGGGCCGGCGCCACGGAGAGCGTGGCGCTATCGAGTGCGAGAACGCAGCGTGTGGTGTCGGCGCTACACCGGATGGGCACATCGTACACCCCCTTGATCCCTGAGCGAAGGACCGGTTGGCACGCTACGGTCTCGTCGTCGGTCGGCATCCGGAGAGGGGTGCGCGACACACTGGCGGCAAGGCCGGAGCGCCCGGCCACGCCAATTGTCGCCGTCCAAAGTACAATTTCGTCCCACGCGGCCCAAGGAGACGAACTGTCGTGTTTGGATTAGGCGGAATGAGCGGCGCCCGGGCGGCACTCAGGGACCGGATCGGGTGGGACGGCCCGCACCTCTCCGTGCGTACATTGCGGGAGCCGTGGACCGGCAGCGGTTCGGTCCGAGCGTTCGAGGAAACACCTCCACCCGACACCGATGACGGAGGGAGCATCATGATTGGCGTCCGAAGCCTCCTGGCCGGAAGCGTCGCACTGACCATCCTGCTGCCGACCCGCCCCCGTGCCGCTGCTGGCACAGGACACGGGCGCGCCGATCGTCATCGGGTCGCAACAGAGCCTCCGCTCGCGGGTGCTGGGCGAGACTAGGCCCTTCTGGGTCTACACGCCGGCCGGCTACGAGGCGTCGGACGGTGTCTACCCGGTGGTCTATCTGCTCGACGGCAACCAGCATTTCCACCATACCACAGGGGTCGCGCAGTTCCTTGCCACCCAGGGCCGAATGCCGGACGTCATCGTCGTGGCCATCCCCAACACCGACCGCACCCGCGACCTCACACCGCCCATGGCGACGGACACCACGAGCGCGTTTCCGACGGCCGGCGGGGCCGATCAGTTCCTCCGATTCCTCGGGGAAGAGCTCATCCCGCACGTCGATGGTGCCTATCGCACGGCGCCGTACCGGATCATCATCGGGCACTCCTTCGGCGGCCTGTTCGCCGTCTACGCACTGCTGACGCAGCCCGACCTGTTCCACGCCCACGTCGCCATCAGTCCGAGCCTTTGGTGGGACGAGGAGGCGTTGATCGGCACTGCCGAGCAGTTCTTCGCCGACGGTGACGACGGCGGTGCGGACCGCAGCGGCTTCCTCTACATGACCATGGGAAACGAGGGCGGGCCCATGCTGGCCGGGGCGTGGGGCATGACACGGGTGCTGGAGACGCGCGCGCCGCGGACGTTCCGGTGGGGGTTCGATGTTCTGGACCGGGAGGATCACGGGTCCGTGCCGTTGCGCAGCACGTACGCGGGGTTCGAGAAGCTGTTCGAGGGGTGGCGCCTGGACGACCCGGTACATCTGGCCGCGGAACGCGGCATCGCCGCCGTCGACGAGCACTTCGCCGCACTCTCCCTGCGCTTCGGCTATGAGATCGAGACGCCGGAGTCGCTCCTCAACACCATCGGGTACGGACTGCTGGCCCAGGATCGTGTCGACGAGGCGATCGCGGTCTTCGAGCGCAACGTCGCGCGTTTCCCCCGGTCAGCCAACGTCCACGACAGCCTCGGCGACGCGTACGATCGGGCCGGGCAGTGGGAGCGCGCGCGCGACAGCTATTCGAGAGCGGTTGCACGCGCCCGCGAGGTCGGTCATCCGAATCTCGCGGTCTACGAGGCAAACTTGGAGCGGATCGAGCGGATACTGGCCCGCTGACGGGGGTCGCACCCTCGCCGGGCAGCCCTGGGAATGACCTCGCTACCGCTCGCGCCGGCCGGTTTCGGCACCCAACCGATGGGGACCCCGCGGCTTGGCTGAGCCTCCGCGGGCCACATCCGCAACTTCAGGCGCCGCAGGGATTTGACGGAATCGTGACAAAGTCATACTTTGTTGCCGCGCCGGCGGAAGGGGTGACTAGCTCTGAGCAGCGGCTCTAAGTAGCCGGCGTGGCGCCCTCGCAGGTAACTGTGAGGGCGTCTTGCTTCGGGCGGGCCGTTCGGCGCTCATGTGGCGAACGGACGTCCGTGGAAACGTCTCTCGAGCGACAGATCGGCCGAGCCGCGGCTTCAGCCGGGGGAACGGTGCGGGCGGGCGGCTCCGCGCCGTCCGCCCACACCGCAGAGATGCTTCGCCCCGCTACATCCCCCGCCGGCTCGACGGCGGCACGATCCCCTGCATCCGCAGATACGTCACGAGATTGCCGTAGTGCTCGCCGTTGTGTGTGGTGTTGAGGGTGAGCGCGTGGAACCCAGTCATCTGCTGGCCCCACAGCTCGGCCTCTGCCTGGAGCTCCGCATCGCTCTTCTGATAGGCACGCTCGCAATACGCGGTCGAGGCCTTGAGCTCCGCGACGATGGCGGCCTTGTCGCTAACCGACTCCTCGACCGCGTCCTCGGCGCGGGGCGGCTCGCCGAGCGCGGCGGCGCAGATCATGTACTGCGCTCCCGCGATGTGCGCGACCATCTCACCGATCGTCCGCACGTCCTCGGTCGGGCGGTATCCGTAGTCGGCCTCGGGCGTCTCCTCCGCCACCTGGGTGATGTACCCAGTGATCTGACTCCACATCTGATGAACGGCACTGATCGACGCCCGCCCGTCGTCGTGCTTCATGTGCTGCGCGCCGAGCGGCGCGGCGAGTGGTGCGAGCAGGGCAAGAACGAGCAACGGACGAACCATGGGGACCTCGCGGAATGAACCATACGTGATAAGATTTGTCGTATATATGAAATCTAGCCGGAACCTTCCTAAAGGGCGAGTGCCTGAGGCGACGGCCCTTGCGAGGCAAGCCCGGGAGCAGCGGGCAGATCACCGGCCGGGCGGACAGGCAGAGGCCTGAGCAGCAGTCGCTGCAGCAACAGGGTGGCCGAGCCGCTGCTTCAGCCGCGGTAGCGGTACAAGACGGCGGTCCGGCGGCAGGGCGCCGTGGGGGACTCCATGAGCCGATGCCGCGTGTAGCTGCGCCACGTACTTGAGAGACACAACCACGGGGAACCGCCGTGCCCGACGTCACCGCCAGCACTTCCGACCTGCTCGAGACCCAGGCCTCGCTCGAGGCCGTGCTCAAGGACGAGATCCTCACCATGTACCAGGAGGTGGCGGACAATCCGGACGCCGAGTTCCACTTCTTCCACGGCCGCGCAGCGGCGGACCTGTTCGGCTACCCGTCGGAGTGGCTCGACCGCGCGCCAGAAGGTGCGGTCAACTCGTTCGCGGGTGTCGGCAACCCGCTGCTGCGCGCGGCCATCCGGGAGGGGGAAACGGTGCTCGACCTCGGCAGTGGTGCGGGTCTCGACGGTATCATCGCCTCGTGGCAGACCGGGCCGACGGGATCCGTGATCGGGGTGGACCTCAACCCGGCGATGTGTCTCAGGGCGCAGGCCCACGCAGCCGCGACCGGAACGAAGATCGAGTGCCACGAGGGCCGGATGGAGGACATCCCGGTGCCCGACGGATCGGTGGACGTGGTCATTTCGAACGGCGTGGTCAACCTGTCGTTCCGCAAGCGCCGCGTCGTGCAGGAGATGCACCGCGTACTCCGCCCGGGCGGCCGCATCTCGATTACCGACATCGTGAGCGCCAAGCAGCTGTCCCAGTCGATCGTCAACGATCCCAAGCTCTGGGCCAGCTGAATCGGCGGTGCTCTCCCGGAGGGAGAGATGTTCCGGCTGCTCGAGGAGAGCGGCTTTGCGCGGGTCCGCTCGGCCGTGGTGCCGGGCTTCCGCTTCCGCAAGCAGTCCACCCAGAACTCGGCCGAGGCCTACGGCGTGAAGGCCGTGATGATGACGGCGGAGAAGCCAGGCGGATAGACGGATTGACGGCTGCTCTCCGCCACCATTCCACTCCTGTCTCGCGCCGTCAGCTGGCCCAGCGCTCGAATTCTGCGCGCACAGTAGGTCGCGAGAGCCACACGAGGAGGAACACGGGGAAGGCGAGGAGGATCGCCACCGCCAGCGCACCGGCAAACAGCGCGTACGCGTGCGGTGTCACGGCTCCCACCGACGGTAGGTCGTCGCCGAACCGGCGCAGCCAGACCGCGCCTCGAGCCACCTGGATGACGATCCAGGCAACGGCGAGCCACGCCCACAGTCGACAGTGCGCCACCCCTGCGCTGCTGCGCCTTCGAAGCGCCAGAGACCCGACGATGAGCAGTGCGGCAAGTGCGACTTGCACCACAGTCGAAAGGATGCGCATGCCAACCGAGGGCATCGCACGCGCAATAGCGTCCGCGATCTGAGGTGCGAAGATCCGCCGCCAGTCCTCCGCCGTCCACCGTAGGGTGAGCATGTCGTCGGCGGTGTCGATCAGGAGAACGATGCCGATGACGATCCCAATCGTGCCGATCACAGTCGGCCAGCGCGGCTCCAGCTGCATGAGGCCCTCCGTTGTGACCTTCTCACGCACAGCGCATGTCCCGCGCCCGACTGGAATGGGGCGCCACTGAGCCACGCACGTGACGCACTCCGGCGGAGGCAGCGTCCGTAGTGTATCGATCGCCGGGCGCCAGATACAGTCCGGCGATTGTCGGAGATCGCCTGCGCCACACCGGGTCGGGTGAACCGGCGGCTGGGCAGTCGCGTTGCACGCGGAGGCGTCAACCCTTCGGTGCCGGTACGGGTCCAATCATGATGAACCCTGAGACGCGTAGCGTACCAAGCGGTACGGATCCAAGGAGAATGACAGTGAGGGGATTGGTTCAACAGCTCGTAATCCTTGGAGCAGCCGCCATGCTGGGCTGCTCCCCAGTGGACGACGTGCTCGTCATTCGCGACGTGACCCTCATCGACGGGACGGGCGCTGATGCCCAACCCGGCATGACGGTGGTCGTGGAGCGTGGCCGCATCAGCGCCGTGGGACCTCGGGACGCCGTATCCTATCCTGGATCGGCGCGGGTGATCGACGGCGACGGCAAGTTCCTCATTCCGGGCCTGTGGGACATGCACGTCCACCTGCGCGATCTGGAGGGAACGCTACCGCTCTTCATCGTCAACGGCGTCACCACCGTCCGCGACATGGGAAGCGTGCTCGAGGAGACCGTGACGCTGCGAGATGCGGTCGCCGCAGGGACGATCGTCGGGCCCCGTATTCTGACGTCGGGCATGGCGATCGAAAGCCGGCGCTGGCTCACGCAGTACGTGGAGCTCATGCGCGAGCAGGGCGCCGACGAGCACGAGATCGAAGCCTTTCTCCGTACGCGAATCGTGGTGGGGGACACGCTCGAGGCGTGGGCGATCGTGGACTCGCTGCTGGCGCACGGTGCCGACTTCATCAAGATCCGGCACGCCGAGTCACGCGAGGTTCTCGCGGCGTTGGGCGCCGCGGCGGAGGCAGCC
>JBDHDN010000280.1:0-9655 GCA_039591485.1 Gemmatimonadota bacterium | reverse complement strand
TGTTGTATATGGATACAGAAGGACGAACTCTGGTCGGACATCAGCGAGAGAGGTTCCCGTGCAAAACGGTTCCGATGTGAGGAGCCCGACAATTGAGGGCCATCTGCCGCTCACTCCGCTCTCCATTCACATCCTCCTGTCGCTCGTCGACGAAGAGCGCCACGGCTACGGGATCATGAAGGAGATCGAGCGCCTGACCGACGGGCTGGCGACGTCGGCGACCGGGCCGGTCTATCTGGCCGCCCAGCGCCTGCTCGAAGGCGGGCTGATCGAGGAATCGGAGAACCGACCTGCGCCCGAGTTCGATGACCAGCGCCGCAAGTACTATCGGCTCACCGATCTGGGACAACGGGTCGCCCGTGCGGAAATCGAGCGGATGGGCCGGCTTGTCCGCGTCGCGTTCGACAAGGGCCTCATGCAGGGCTCCCTCTCAATGGGGCCGGGGGGGACCGACTAGCGCGCCTACCAGTGCGTGATCCCTCGGCTATCACCCACCGCTGTCGCCGGGCGTCAACAACTCCCCCACTCCGCCGCTCACCGACTGGCGCGGCGCACGATGTCGTATCACGATCTCTGGCCAAAGACACTGCCCTGGACGGGTTTCGCCGTGCTCGCTGAGCGACCACGCCGACGAAGCGCGTCCGATGAGAATGCTGATTGCAAGTGACTGTGTGTTGAGGACGCTGAGATTCCGGTGCGCGATCCCCACGACGACTTGCCCTTCGGCGGTATGAAGCGCTCCGGACTGGGCCGAGAGGGGATACGGCTTGCCCCGCAGGAGATGACCGAGCCGAAGACGGTGTGCTTCAACCTTGAGGCTCCGCCGCATCCCGCCACATAACCCACATACTTGGTGGTGCACCTGGGGACGCGACGGCGCGGGTCACGACAGGCCCGGGATCCGGTTCCGCGCCGCGCTGATCGGTCCGTGCAAGGCCGCGTGCAACCATCCTGATCTCCCGAGGCACTCATGGCTGTGAACGAAGCGATCGCAGTAGAGCCGCTTGCGGACCGGCTATTGGCCGATCGGGTCAGGCGCGACGGGGACGAGGCAGCGTTTCGCATGCTTTACCGCCGGTACACGCCCGGGCTCTACCGGTTCGTCCTCCGGCTCCTCGGCGGCAACGAGTTCGATGCCGAGGACGTCGTGCAGCAGACCTGGCTCAAGGCCGTCGAGGGACTGGGGCGGTTCCGCTGGGAAGCGAGTTTCCGGACGTGGCTGCACGGGATTGCGCTCAACTGCTGCCGCGGCCTGTTCCGGAAAAAGGACGCCCGCTGGCTCGCACTGGAGGACGGGCCGCCAATCCCGGGGCCGAGTGACCATCCGCACGAGAGGATGGATCTCGAGGCGGCGCTCACGCGACTGCCACCGGGCTACCGGACGGTGATTCTCCTGCACGATGTGGAGGGCTTCACCCATGAGGAGATCGGCGCCCGGCTACGCATCTCGGCGAACACCTCCAAGAGTCAGCTGTCCAGGGGGCGGAAGATGCTGCGGTCGCTGCTGGCACCTGAGGAAGGACACGAAGCGAGGGTATGAGCATGCAGCACGAGGATCCGATGGCATTGACTCCCCAGGAGCGGGCCGCGTTCGACGCGCTCCCGCGCGAGGCCGATCCCGGTCGCCTGCTCGAGGAACGTACGGTCCAGGCGCTGTGGGAGCGGGGACTACTCGGTCATCGTGCCACGGCACGCCACCCGCTATCCAAGCTCGTTGTCGCGATGGGCATCGCGGCATCGATCGCCCTGTTCGTGAGTGGATTGGCGATCGGACAGTGGATCGGCACGCGATCCGTCGCGGCAACCATGGCCGAGGTGAATCACCAGACGGCGATGCAGGCAGCCGCCGCGGTCCAGCGTGCTGGTTCGGCGTACGTCTCCGCTCTCGGCGTACTGGTCCAGCTCGCCGACTCGTCGGACGCAGCCTCGGTGAACCAGGGCCGTGAGGCGGCTCTGGCTGCGCTCTACGCGGCAGTCAATGAGCTGGTGGTGCTGGCACCGACAGACCCTATGTCGGTTGCCGTGCGCGAGCTGCTCGAGCCCCGCTCCGATACCGAGGGCGTCGGTCGATCCGATATCCGCAACGTCGTCTGGTTCTGAGATGGTGCATTGACATGGAGGCAACGATGCGAGGAAAGCGATGGGCACTCCCGAGCGCGCGGACCGCGGCACTGCTTGCCATTCTGGCGGGTGGCGCAACCGCGCAGGAGCGGGCCGTCGTGTGCCCGGCGAACCAGATCGTGGTGGGGGATCTCGGGTACAGCGGCCTGAAGTGCAACTGCAGCTTCACCGTGCGGAAGGATGGGTCGCAGCGCCAGTGGAGGTTTCGCTCCGAGCCGTCGATCATGGGGGTCAAAGGTGACAGTCCCGCAGCAGGCAAGCTGCGGGCGGGAGACGTCATTACCGCCATCGACGGGTTTCTCATTACCACCAGTGAAGGGGGCCGCCGGTTTGCAATGGTGGAGCCAGGTCAGCAGGTCGAGCTGCGCGTGCGCCGCGACGGGCGCGAGCAGAGCGTCACCCTCATGCCGACAGCGACGTGCCGGGAGCTTCACGTGGCACCTCCTGCGCCGGCAGCCGCACCGGCCCCGCCAGAGCTGACCAGGGCAGTTCCGGCTCCGAAAGCCGCTCCCGAACCCGCGGTGGGTGTGCCGCTGCCCCCGGCGCCACCGAAGGCTTCGCCGTCGGGCAGGCTCGGTTTCAGCCTCACCTGCTCAGAGTGCAGCGTGCAGGTGTGGGACAGCGGTGAGGGACCCCGGTGGAGCTTCTCGTCATACCCCGAGGTGAGTCGCGTCGAAGACGGCAGCCCCGCCGAGCAGGCCGGACTGCGAGCGGGCGACGTACTCACGCACATCGACGGTATCCCCCTGACGAACGAGGAAGCGGGTATACGGTTCGGCCAGGTGGCGCCGGGCGATACCGTGGTCTTCCGCTACGAGCGGAACACGCAGGCCGGCGAGGCCGCGATCATTGCCGGCACGCGGGAGTGGGTCGTGGCGAGGCCCGTCGCCGCCCCCCGTCCGGCACGACCCCCGAAGGCACCACGACCTGCAGCCGCGCAGGCCGAATCGGAAACCACGCGGTTCTCTGGCATGCTGGGCGAGACCCAGGTCTTGGTGACTGGGGGACCGATCACTGTCACCCGGACCGAGACGGAGATCGTGATTCGGAGCCAGGACATCGTGGTCCGGGTCAAGCGGGCAGGCGGAGAGCCCGAGTAGCCACGCCCGCAGGGGATAGCGACGCCCCCGCCCGCCACAGGCGGTCGGGGGCGTCGCCGCGGTACGACGGGGCGATCAGCTCTCGACGCGGTTCCCGGTCCAGGGCCTCTCGCCGCGCGGGGTCGTGATGGTGCCCTTCAGCGTGCCGTCGTCTTGTAGAACTCCCCTGTACTCCATGGAGAAGGTCCGGTCCTGCCTGCTGAGCTCGATGACGAACGAGAAACTCGATCCGTCGACCTTCCCATCCTCAATCTCCTGCCAGCCACCCCTCGCCTGTACTCGGCCGGTGAGGGCGTCGCCGTCCTGCCGCAACTCCATCGTCATTGTCATAGAACCGCGGGGCGTATCCCAGCTCGTCTCCCACGTTCCAGTGATCGCTGCCTGATCCGCGAGGGTATCCTGGGCCTGTGCGAGGCTTGCGATGACTGCCGCAAACGTGCAGAGCACGAGTGGTAGGCGCTTGAACATGTCGGGGCTCTCCAGCTTGTTGGTGAGGTATGTCGTACACTGACTGAACTACGCATGGCTCGGCCGCGCCGTTGACACGGCACGGCGCAGGTGGTCGCTGCCCGGACGCGGTCGCATATTCGGACGTGACGCCGTGAGGCGCCATTCGGATTCCTGACCTCCGAACTCCGGCACCGGAGCCGAGCCGCCATGCGAGCACGTAGCCGAGTCCTGCTCCCCATCGTTGCCCTCTGCGCGGCCTGCGGTCCCGAGGCCCCGCCGAATATCATCTTCGTGTTCACGGACGATCACGCGACCCAGGCTGTCGGCGCGTACGGTGGGCGATTGGCCGGCCTTGATCCGACACCGAACATCGACCGCCTGGCGCGCGAGGGCATGCGGTTCGACAATGCCTTCGTGACGAACGGGATCTGTGCGCCGAGCCGTGCGGTCATCCTCACCGGGAAGCACAGCCACCTGAACGGCGTGCTCACCAACGCCGAACGATTCGACTCGAGCCAGGTCACCTTCCCGCAGTTGCTGCGCGAGGCGGGCTACCAGACGGCGCTCGTCGGCAAGTGGCACCTGAAGAGCGATCCGGTCGGCTTCGACTATTGGGAGGTGCTGCCGGGGCAGGGGCAGTACTACAACCCTGACTTCCGGACACCTGCCGGCGTCGTGCGCGACACCGGGTACGCGACGGACATCATTACGGACAAGGCGTTGGCGTGGCTCGACAGCCGTGATCCATCCAAGCCGTTCCTGCTCATGTACCAGCACAAGGCGCCGCACCGCGAGTGGTCGCCGGGCCCGGCGTATCTCACGGCCTACGACGACGTGGACATCCCGGAGCCGCCGACGCTGTTCGACGACTGGGAGGGACGTACCAGTGCCGCGCAGACCCAGGAGATGACGATCGCACGCCACATGCACTACGCCTACGACCTGAAGCTGTGGCCCAACACGGTCGAGCCTGACGACCCCTGGAACGAGTGGGTCGAGGGTCGGCGAGAACGGATGACGACCGAGCAGCTCGGGGAGTGGGATGCTGCCTACGATCCGAAGCGTGAGGCGTTCCGGAACACGAATCCGACCGGAGAAGCCCTCGTCCGCTGGAAGTACCGGCGTTACATGGAGGACTATCTCGGCTCGATCGCGTCGGTAGACGACAACCTGGGTCGGATGCTGGCGTATCTCGACGAAGCTGGATTGACCGAGAACACCGTGATCGTGTATGCCTCCGACCAAGGTTTCTTTCTCGGTGAGCACGGCTGGTACGACAAGCGCTGGATGTACGAGGAGTCGCTACGCATGCCGCTGATCGTACGCTGGCCGGGTGTTGTGCCGTCGGGAAGCAGCAACGACGCACTGGTACAGAATCTCGATCTGGCCCAGACATTCCTCGGCCTGGCGGGTGTCGCGGCTCCTATGGACATGCAGGGTCAGAGCCTCGCGCCGTTGCTGCACGGCGAGCAACCGTCTGACTGGCGCGACGCGATCTACTACCACTACTACGAATTCCCCGGGGTGCACGCCGTCCAGCGACACTACGGCGTGCGGACCGACCGGTACAAGCTCATCCACTACTACCTGATCGACGAATGGGAGCTATTCGATCTCGTGGAAGATCCCGACGAGCTCCGATCGGTTTACGGCGATCCCGAGTATGCCGAGATGCAGGCGGCACTCGCCTGAGCTCCACCGGCCGGTGGTCGTTGTCGCGTGCCGTGCTGCAGGCGCTGCTCGCGCTGCTCGCGGCGTGTGAACGCGAGTATCTCGGTCCCCCGAACGTCGTTCTCCTCCTTGCGGACGACCTGGGCTTTGGGGACGTTGGCGTCTACGGTGCGACTGGATTCGAGACGCCGAGCCTCGACCGCATGGCCGAGGAAGGGATGCGATTCACCAGCTTCTACGCGCCCAACGCGGCGTGCTCCCCCACCCGTGCGGCGATCATGACGGGCTCGTACGCACCTCGCGTCGGCATCCCCGGGGTGCTCAGCCCGCGCAGCCGCCGGGGGCTCAATCCCGCCGAGGTGACGATCGCCGAGCTGTTGAAGGCACAGGGATACGCTACCATCGCGGTGGGCAAGTGGCACCTGGGCGACCATCCCATGTTCCTTCCTACGAATCACGGGTTCGACAGTTACTTCGGCATCCCGTACTCCAACGACATGAGCCCCGTGAAGGAGAACAATCCGCGAGAGGGGGCGAACGCCTGGTATCCCGAGCTGCCGCTCGTTCGCGACACCACGATCATCGAGCGGGAGCCCGATCAGACCCAGCTCACGCGACGGTACACCGAGGAGGTGGTGCGTTTCATCGAGGGAAATGCGGAGCGGCCGTTCTTCGCCTACCTAGCGTATTCGTTTCCGCATGTGCCCCTGTGGGCCTCGGAACGGTTCGCCGGCGCGACGGAGCGGGGGGTATACGGAGACGTGGTCGCGGAAATCGACTGGTCCGTGGGAGAGATCCACGCGACCCTGGAACGGCTCGGTCTCGACGACAGAACGATCGTGGTCTTCACGAGCGACAACGGACCGTGGCTGGTATTCGGCAACCACGCCGGCTCGGCGGGACCGTTCCGGGAAGGCAAGGCAACCACATTCGAGGGCGGACACCGGGTGCCCACGATCTTCCGCTGGCCGGGGCACATTCCCGCGGGGAGAGAGAGCAGCGAGCTGGCGACCGGTATGGATCTCCTTCCGACCTTCGCGCGCCTCGCCGGCGCCACGCTCCCAACGGAGCGAATCCTCGACGGACATGACATCTGGCCGTTACTGTCGGGTGAGGGCGAGGTGTCGAGTCCGCACGAGCGGTTCTTCTATTACCGCTCAGGGGAGCTGCAGGCGGTGCGCAGCGGAAAGTGGAAGCTACACGTCCCCCATCGCTACCCCTCTGTGGTAGCAGCGGAGGTGGGAGCGGACGGCATGCCCGGCCGCTACGCCCAGGGCGAGATCGGGGTGGCGCTGTACGATCTGGAAACCGATCCGGGGGAGCGCCTCGACGTCGCTGCCGAGCACCCGGACGTCGTCGCGCGGCTGCGCGCGCTCGTGGAGTGGGCTCGGGAGGACATCGGCGATGAACTGACCGGTCGCGTGGGTGTCAACGCCCGGCCGGCGGGTCAGGTTGAGGAGCCCTGGGGGGAGCAAGTGGGGGAGGATCGGAGCCGATGATCCGTGCTGCGAACGCTCGGTAGGTGGGTCGAATACCTGGGCGGCCCGGACTGCGCACCGTTCGCCACCGGTGCCGTGAGCGGCCAGGGGTCGTTAGGCTTGAGCGACACCCACGGCGATCGCTTGGCAGCTGACATCGCAGGGATCCCGCGGCGCGTCCGACACCATCCACGACGGGGTGATCGTGTTGTGATCGGCATGATGCGAACGGACTTCTGCGGCCGGTACGGCGTCGCGCCTCTAGATTGAGCATTGCACATGGCATCATCTCTCAAACGGCCTCTCGGAGTCTTCGCCGGGGTATCCCTCGTAACGGTCGTGACGCTCGTCGTTCTGGAGGGACTCGCAAGCACGACGATCACCGGGGCCAAACTGGTTAGCCGGCTGGCGGGCACGAAGGTCCACACGCAGTACGACCCGGAGCTTGGCTGGTCCTCCATCCCGGACCTCTTCATCGAGGACATGTATGGAGATGGCGTCTTCCTGCGGACGAACGCGCAGGGGTTTCGCGCTGCCGCCGATACCGATGCAGAGGTAGCCGAGGGTGGGGTGAGGCTCCTCTGTTCCGGCGATTCGTTCACCTTCGGGCACGGGGTGGACAACGACCACACTTGGTGTAGCCTGCTCGCAGGTAGGTATCCGACGCTCGAGACAGTCAATCTGGGCCAAGTTGGGTTTGGCATCGATCAAGCTTTCCTGTGGTACCGGAGGAATGCCACGTGGCTCCAGCACGATCTGCACATCTTCGCGTTCATTACTGACGACTTTCGGCGCACAGCAGCACGTAGCTTCCTGAGCTACCCGAAGCCGTTACTCACGCTGCAAGACGAGCAGTTGGTTGTCACCAATACGCCAGTTCCGAAGCGACTCTTCAACAATCCTTACCTTTTCACCACGGTGCACACCTTGCGCGAGTTGAGACTCGCGCAGCTCGCAGAGCGTCTGCTCGGCGGAGTCGACCGTCAGGTCTCGACGGACGGACCGTCGGGTGGCGGCGACGTCTCGACCCGTGACGTTGTTGTTGCCGTCTTCGAGGAGCTGCAACGGATGGGGAATCTCCGGGAGATCCGGACGATCTTCGTCTACCTGCCGTCTGGTGATTGGGACTACGATCCCCAAGGCTCAGTGACAGAGAGCTGGCGCCTGTTTCTCGAAGGCGAGGCTCGTGAGCGAGGCTGGCTGTACCTCGACCTGATCGCTGACTTCCGTTCCTTCGAAAGGAATGCGATCGCCGAGTTGTTCTCCGGCCATTACACGCAGGCCGGCAATGAGTACGTTGCCGAGCGACTTCACGAGTTCCTGATGGGGACGCCCGAGATCTCGGCGCTCCTCGACGCAGACCGGTGACCCAACGCTGCAGTGGATGGAAGCCGGCCGGCCAGATCATGCCCGAGGTCAGGAGCGAAGTCGCCTGGAGTGCCTTGATCAGCCTCCTGCCCGACGCATTCCCCGATGTCGTGAACTGGCGCTCCTCGGTGGTTGACGGTTCTCCGCCTGGAGTGCCGACCGTCACCCGCTCAGTTGAAGTCCAAGAGCACGCCCTCGGGGACGAAGAGCAGTCCGACACTGACACTTGGGTAGAAGACCACCCGCCCCTCAGCGGCATCGTACAGCACCTGCTGCCGCAACTGGCCGGTCAGAGCCATCCATCTCCCAATCGGCATCGCCAGCCACGTGAGTCCGATGTAGCCGCCGTAGTGGGGGTCCAATGTCTCCGTCGTCCATCGTTTGACGCCGATCAGGACACTGCCACCGGCACCGACCGAAAGGTGGTGCCCGACCTGGTAGGACACACCCCCATTGAGACTCGCAGCCAGATTGACGCTCACGGCATCGAGCACGCCGGTGACAGCCAGTTCCGGACCGAACGCACTCGGCCGGTAACTCGTGTAGTACAGTCCCAGGCCGAATCGCGGGCTGGCACTCGGCATGGCTGTGTTGTGGTCGATGACGTTCACCATGCCGAGAAAGCCGTGCATGAGACCGTGAGCCTCGGGCTGCGCGTGCGCCGCAGAGCCCGCCAATGTCAGCGTGGCAAGGAGAAGTGTCAGACTGTGGCTATGGTCTCTCGGGGCGGACATCGAGCCCACCAATCAATATGTGACATGTACATATATAGACTATCGATAAGATCGTCAAGAGTCCCCTGGCTCGGACGTGCCTCAGGGAGGGGGCGGCGCGGGTCAGGACTCTGGCCGAGCGCTCCTCCGGCTGGTCTAGTCGGCTGTGCCTCGGATCGTGCTAGGTGACTGCCTTCGAGGGTTTCCTCTGTTCGTGGTGCTCCCGGTGTCTGCGGAGACTCTCTCGCTGCCTAGAACCTCCGCCTGCACGGTGTGTAGCACGAGCGCTACCCCGAAGGCGAGGCTGCTCAAGATGTGGAGGAGTGAGAGGAATTGCGCTGCCACCTCGCTGGTGACGATCTGAATCGCGTAGCCGGTGATGATCATGGGCGCGGTCGAAGCGAGGAGAACAAGCCCACTCGGTCTACGACCGTGAGCCCCATTGCGGAGCTGGGCGATGCCGTGCTTCAATACGACGGCTCCGAGCACGAATACAAAGAAAGGTGAGATGAGGATGTGTGTCTTGAGCGCGAGGGGCTCCAGAGGATGATTGATCACCGCCCACGGATCGCTCGATTCGAGGAAGTACTTCATCCAGAGGTATGCGATCCCGCTCACCGTGGTCGGGGCGGACGTGAGCCAGAGGCCCCAACGCTCGAGCGGGCTCATGAGTCTATCGTCGGGCACGGGTCCGGATCACCTCGTGCACGGCAAGTGTCCGCCGCGCCGCGTGAGTGACAGCACGCGAGGTCAG
>JBDHDN010000279.1:0-5519 GCA_039591485.1 Gemmatimonadota bacterium | reverse complement strand
CGTCCACCAGCAGCACTTTGACGCTTCGGATACTGCCGAACTCGTCGGGCATCCGTGACGGCGCGGACTCCACGGGCTCGATGAGATCAAAGGCCCCTTCGAGGCTCGTGACGGCAGCGGAGGAGGTGGGTTCCGTGCTGGGGGGCTCCTTCACGGCGGGGGTGCCACCGGAGTCGCGGCGCTGACCCGACGGGCGCCTCGTGCGAGCTTGGTCCTGCGCCGCGGTCGACGACGAGCCCTCTTCCTGCGGTACGTCGACCACGCGGAGCAACTCGTCGATCGTCGACTCGCCTAGGAGCACGTGCGACAGCCCGCTGTCCCACAGCGACTTCATGCCGTTCCGTATCGCGATGTCGGCGATCCGATCGGCGGTGTCGTTGGCGGCGATTGCGCGCTCCACGTCGCCGGTCACCTTGAGGATCTCCATAATGGAGAACCGACCACGGTAGCCGGTCATCGCGCACTCGGGGCAACCGACCGCGCGGTACAGCGGCGTGTCAGGCTGGATCCAGCGGTGCAACTTGCGCGGGATGGCTTCGACCCACACCTCCTTGCAGGTCGGACACAGCCGCCGCATGAGCCGCTGAGCCACCACTCCGCGCAGCGCACTGGCGATCTTGTACGGCTCCATCCCGATGTCGACGAGACGCGTGACCGCGTTCGGCGCATCGTTGGTGTGCAGTGTCGAGAGCACGAGGTGACCGGTCAGGGAAGCCTGCACCGCGATCTGGGCCGTCTCGCGGTCACGCACCTCGCCGACGAGCACGACATCCGGGTCCTGCCGCAGGATCGAGCGAAGCGCCGACGCGAACGTCAGACCCGCCTTTTCGTGGACCTGGACCTGGACGATGCCCTGCAGGCGGTATTCGACCGGGTCCTCGACGGTGACGATGTTCACGCCTTCGCTCTGCACGCGACGGATCGCCGAATACAGGGTCGTCGTCTTGCCGGATCCCGTCGGTCCGGTGACCAGGATGATCCCGTCGCGATTGTCGAGCAGTCCCTCGATGTCGTTCTGCTCCGTACCGCTCAGGCCGAGCTTGTCGAGCGCGAGGACCGTGCGTGACGAGTCCAGCACGCGGATCACGACCTTTTCCCCGAGCGATGCCGGGAGCGTGGATACACGCAGGTCGACCGCGATACCGTTGACTGCGACGCGGGCCCGACCATCCTGCGGCCGCAGCCGATCGGCGATGTCCAACTGGGAGATGATCTTGATGCGGGAGATCAGCGGGATCCCCGCTGCGCGCGGGATCTTCATGACCTGGCGCAGCACGCCGTCGATGCGGTACCGGACCGCGACGCCTCCCTCTTCGGGCTCGATGTGGATATCGCTCGAGCGCGAGGTGATGCCCTCGGAGAGAATCAGGTCGACGAGCCGAACGACCGGACGCTGAGACGCCTCTTCCGCCGAGATGTTGAGGTCCTCCGCCTCGAGCTCGGCCTGCTCGTCGAGCTGGCGAATCTCAGTGCCGACGTCCATACCCTCGAGCAGCTGTTCGAGCACCGTCTCCGGCTTGTAGTACTCCTCGATCTTGTCACGGATGCTGCGAGGGCTCGCCAGCAGCGAGCGGACCTCCCGCCCCGTGGCGAAGGCCAGGGTCTTCTCGCAGTCGATGTCGAACGGGTTAGCCGTCGCGATGTCGAGCGCGGAGTCCGTGACGGTGATCGGCAAGATCTGGTACCGCCGAGCGACGCCCTCCGGTACGAGATCGCGCGCGGTGCGGTCGCTCTGTGAGAGATCTGCCAGCTTGAGTCGAAACCGCGTTGAGAGCGATCCCAGCAGCTCCTCGTCGGTCGAGAGGCCGAGCTCCACGACCGCGTCCCAGAGCGACCGGTACCGTTCGGACTGCCGGATCTCGGCAATCCGCTCCTGCCCTACGATCTCGGCGACCGTCGGCCACAGCCACTCATCTACGAACATCCGAACGGTGTCCCTTCCGTCCTGCTCGGGCACGGCGCCACTCCCGAATGGAACTTGGCAACTCGTGAATGATATCGGGACCACGGTGTGCACGCCACACCGAAACCGCAGCCCCGATTCCATGCGTGCGGATCCCGTGGCCGACCTGCGGAAACCTAGAGAATATTCCAGAGATCGCGGGTGACGTCGAGCACAACGCTCACGTCGCCGTCCCTCAGGCCGACACCGACGTCCATCCTAAGGAACCGGTGAAACCACTCCACGCCGAGTCCCGCGACGGGGCGCACTCCGTCACTCGGCTGCCACGGCAGGTCCTGCACCGCTCCCCCAGCCCAGCCAGCGGCGACGAAGGGCGAGAGGATCACGCGACGCCCAGTGCTCACGATCGGTCCGAGGGGGATGGCGGGCACAGGTAAAGGAAGCTGCCACTCGAGGTGCCCCATCACCGCGTATCGTCCACCCCACCGCCGAAAGTCCTCGCCCACGAGGGTCCCTCGGCCGCCCAGCGCGAACGTCCGATAGGGCGGGACCTCCGTCGACCCCCAACCTCCTGAGGCCCGGATGACGAGCCGAGTGTCTCCCACCGCGAGATGCGCGCGCCCCGTCCCTTGTACCCGCAGGTACCGACGGTCCGCTCCGCTCCCGCCCTCGATCGTCACGCCCCCACTCAGCCCGTTTTGGACCGCGAGCACCGGGCTGCGGCGCTCCAGCATCACGCGGGCAACACCAATGGTGCCGACCCCCAACGGCGGGTTTGAGCGGAACGTCCCATGTGCCGGCGTTGCCACGACATCGACGGTCTCGCTGTGCTGGACACCGACCTCGACACCGATCCCGGCGAGGACGCCGAAATCGAGCTGCAGTGCGCCAAACACCTCGTTGACGAGGGCGTAATCGCCGTAGTCATTGCCTGCTTCCTGGGCTAGCACGGTATTGAGCAGCGGGGAGATCACCGGCTCATCCGCAACATCCCGCATCGTTCGCGCAGCTCGTGCCTCGAGCGTCACGCCGCCGATCCGATGCGAGACGGAGATCCTCCCCTTCGCACGCTCGTCCGAGATCCCCACGGAGCCCCACACCTGGAGTTCCGTAGCCTTGCCGCTTGACCGCAGTATCGTCCCCAGGCCCGGCGCGAGGCCTTCGACGCGGTTGAAGTGGAGTAGATCGGAGATCGACCCAACCGACAGACGTGCAGCGGCCAGGCCGGACATTGCCGCGGCACCGGCCGTCTGAGTGATTTGCTCGCGGACCTCCTCGAGATCGACGGTCATGACCGGACCCGCCACTGCCTGGATCGCAGCATGTAGCGGCTCGTCCCACACGAAGGAATCGCGCACCGCTCGTGGGGCGGCCACGATCTCGGGGCCTCCGAACAGCGCATCCTGCAGCCCGACGTTGAAATCGTAGCCCCCGATCTCCCAGCGCCCGCGGATGATCCCGCGCGCCGGGAGGTCGAGCCACTGCGTCCGCCGCCGGATCTCGACCTCTTGTCGGTACGGCAGCCAATAGCGCTCGTCGAACAGCCCGTTCTCCAGCAGGATGGTGATATCCTCGAGCGTATCGTCGAGGTATGCGGCCCGTGTGAAACTGAATTGGAAGATGACGACGTCCGCCGTCTCGACGTCGAAGTACAGGCTGCCGACCACCCGGGGCTCCGAGAAGTCCTTGGGGCGCACCAGGACCTTCTTCACCCGCACGGCGCGGTCGGGAAGGAACAGCGTTACTGAGTCGGTCAGGGCGTAGTCGTACAGCGTCGGCCCATCTGGTGCGAGCGGGTGCGCGACGTCTCGCACCTCCTCGCCCTCACCGAGCCGGATTCGGTCACTGAAGTTGTTCTGAACGATGCCGAGATGGTCGCGGTGATACTGGATATCGGTGGGTAGATCCGCGCGGTCCCGCCACCCGAGGATGACCTGCTTGCTGCGATCCGGCGCCTTCCAATAGACTTGAAGCATCAATTGGTCGGATTTCACCAGACGCGGCGGCTCGCGTAAGCCTTCAGCGAGCTGCGCGAGAAAGAACACGAATCCGTGAGCCTGTACCCGGAAGTCCTTGAGCGTCGTATCGGCCTGGCGGACGTTCCGCTGGGCGATGCCGCGGGCAACCAGGGCCTCGGCGGCATCGGTATTCCAGTCCTGCGCCCGAGCAGCGAAGGGAAGGGCGGCGACGAGGCAGAGCGCGAGGAGGGCACGGTGAGGCATCGGCCAGCAATATCACGGCGCCTGGGATATGCGGCAAGCATAGCAGCGGTCGGACTCGCCACGGCGTGCAGTGATGTGACCATTCCCAGCGACAGGTCGCTCAGCACCTCCGAGCTACTGTTCTTACCGCTGGAAGCCCAGGCCCCGGCTCCGCTGCCGACATCGTTCTACGTCGCCAACTCCCGGACGTTGGTGCGGCGCGTGCTCCATCCCGACGCCTTCAACTCGCTCTACGTGGAGATCCGCTTCCCGGCTGGGGCGCTCGAGGCATTGAGCGGCACCCCGCTCGGGCCGACCGACTCGGTGTTGGTCACCGTGGACCCGTCGGCTGGCGCCTTCGGGCTCACCCTGCGACCGTCAGGGCTGGATTTCGCCTCCGGGGGTGCGCCTACGGTCACGTTCTCCTTTGCCGCCTATGGTGACTTCTCCGTCGCGGACGGATCGGCGAGGTACGCGAGCAGACTGGAGTACGCCGAGGCGCTGGCACTGTGGGAGGACGCCGGCATCGATCGCTGGGACCGGGTGAGCGGGTCGGCCTTCACCGGCAGCGACGCGGTGAGTGGAAGGCTCTCGGTGCCCGGGACCTACCGCGTCGCTGCGCCACGCTGAGCTTCGGCCCGGCTCCCCCGCAGTCGCGCTCGGGTATCCCATATATTTGTCCGAAGCAAGGAGCCGGAGCGTGGCCGCGTTCAAGCTGCTGAGCACCAGCGGAGAGCAAACGATCGAGATCGTGCCGGACCGCACGTTCGTCGTCGGTAGGGCGGTTACGTCCGACGTCCCGGTATACGATCCGACCGTGTCCCGACGCCACGCCGAGCTGACGTTGGGGGACGAGGGCGTGCGTGTCGTGGACTTGGGCTCGAGCAATGGCACGTTCGTGAACGGCTCGCGCATCACCGACGCCGTGGTCGGCGATGGGGACGTCCTGACGTTCGGGAAGGTCGCCTTCAACCTCGTCGCGGTCACCCCGCCCCCCACCCGGTCTCGGACACACCGGGAATCGGGAGCGTTCACTCCCCCTCCGCCCGAAGCAACCATCGTGAAGCAGGTGGCCGTCGCGGAGCAACCCGGTCTCGATCAGCGCGTCGCTGCGCGGCGTAGCGGGCGGATGCCGGCAGTCGACGAGACCGGGCAGGCGGAGAAGCTCTCGCTCCTGCTGGACATCTCCAAAGAGCTATCCAAGCAGCAGGACGTCGACAGGCTCCTCGAGAAGGTCGTGGACATCACGTTCAAGGTCATGAGCGTGGACCGAGTGTCCATTCTGATGCTGGAGGGCAAGTCGGACGAGTTGGTCCCGCGGTTGTCCCGTAACCGGCTCGACGAGTCTGGGGGGGCTCGCGTGCCGCGGTCGATTGCCCGCCGGGCGGTGGATGAGCGACTCGCGATCCTCACCG
>JBDHDN010000278.1:0-5521 GCA_039591485.1 Gemmatimonadota bacterium | reverse complement strand
GGATGATCAGGATGAATCGTACGTGTCATCGTCTCTTCGGGTTCCGCAGCGTGCGTCCGTGAATATAGCGATCCCAGCTTCTTCGCGGGGAGGCGCGTGATGTGCGGCGTCGTCGGTTGGGTGGGGCCGCGAGCGCCGGGGTGCCTGCTGGAGACTGTTCGTCAGGCGGGGCGTGCTCAGAGGCACCGCGGCCCGGATGATGCCGCTCTGCTCGTGCTCGCGCCGGGCCACGGGCCAATCTACGTCGAGCGGGACAGTCGGAGGACGGACCTCGCCTGCCATGATCCCGAACTGGATCTCTTCGTCGTGGTGGCACATCAGCGATTGGCGATCATCGATCCGGGTCCGGCTGGTGCGCAGCCGATGGCGAACCGGGATCAATCTGTCTGGCTCACCTACAATGGCGAGATCTACAATCACGTCGAACTGAGGGCCGAACTGCAAAGGCTGGGGCACCAGTTCGCAGGCCACAGCGACACCGAGGTCCTGCTGGCCGCCTACTGCGAATGGGGTCTTGGGTGCTTGCCGAGGCTCGCCGGCATGTTCGCCTTCGCTCTTGTGGACCGACGACGCGGGTGTGTGGTGCTTGCACGAGATCACCTCGGGCAGAAGCCGCTCTTCACTCGCCGTGTCGGCGGCGGGCTGGCGTTCGCCTCCGAGATCGCCCCGCTCCTGCGTGTCGGCGCGCTGCCGGCACGCGCCGCTCTCGGGCCCACGCTCGACTACCTCGTGACGGGTCGGACGGACCACCGGCCGGACACCATGATTGAGGGGATGCAACGGGTGGATCCCGGCACCGCTGTCGTGGTCACCGGCGGCGGGAGTGCGGGTGCGGTGGTGCACCGGTACTGGGCGGTACCCGAGGGATCGGCTCAGGACGAGCTCGGTGTCACGGTCGATGAATCCGCTCGTCAGCTGCGGGAGTTGTTCGACCGCTCGGTGCAGTGGCACCTTCGGAGCGATGTACCTGTCGGGTCTCTGCTGTCGGGCGGTCTCGACTCATCGGCGATCGTTCTCGCGCAGCGGCGGGTCGGCGGTCCGGCGCTCGACCTCAGCGCCGTGAGCTACATCGGCGGATGCGGCACAGTGAGCGAGGAGCCGTGGGTGGATATGGTGACCGCCGCAGCGCGGTGCCGCACGGAGAAACTCCGCATCGACGCGAGCGTATGGGACGACGCGGAAGTCGCAGCCGTGCACCAGGGAGAGCCGATCGCCGGGCCGGCGGTTTTGGTGCATCGCGCGCTGTGCCGCCGTGCGAGCGAGCTTGGCATCAAGGTGCTGCTCGACGGGCAGGGGGCAGATGAACTACTGGCTGGGTATCCGGCGGCACTGTCCCTGAGGGCCGCCGGACTTCTCCGCCAGGGCCGCGTGCAGGCGGCTTTTCGGCTCATGGTGGCGAGCATTGCCTCGCGTCCCCGGCGCGTAGCGGCCCTGAGCCAGTTGACCGCGCGCACCCTACGCGTCACCGCCGGCCCGACGGCGTCGATCGGTCGGTGGCCGTGGATCGGGCTCGATCGCTCGGTGGTCAGGGAGTCGCTCAGGGATCCCCCGCCGCCACGCACGCTACGGGGCGCGGTTCGCCGGTACCTCACGAGCACGCTCCCCGCCGTCCTGCGCTGGGAAGACCGCAACAGCATGGAGGCATCGGTGGAAGGACGGCTGCCGTTCCTGCTTCCGGAAATGGTGGAATACTGTCTGCGCCTGCCCGAGGCGCATCTGGTCGGACCAGCGGGACAAACCAAGTATGTGCTGCGCGAAGCGATACAGGACCTGGTGCCTGTCGCCGTTCGGGACCGTCACGACAAGATCGGTCTCGCGGTACCGCTGCGCGCTTGGCTGTCTGAGTTCCCGGACGTTGATCGAAGACTCCAGCAGGTGCAGGAATCTCCCGCAGTGTCCAGCGAGTGGGTCCGTGATCGGCGCAGTGCGCTCCGCTCCAGAGGGCAGCTCTCCGGCCGTGACGTCATGGTGCTCTGGCGCCTCGTGGGATTCGACCTGTGGCGGGATGCACTCGGGGTGTCCGTGTCATGGTAGGGGTGCTCGCTACAGTTGAAACAGCTCCAGCCAGCGCCACGCAGTGAACAGGCGCCACACCGCCAGGTGGTCAGCATGGCGGCCCTCCAGATAGGAATCGACGAACCGCTCGGCCGCCTGCCCGTCGATCCATCCAGACTCGCGCAGCCGCTTCTGACGTGGAACGGCTCTGATAACGTCGGCATACTCCGTCCGCAGCGGCATCCACGCGCTGCTGGACACGATTGCCATGTTGTCGGTTCTGGAAGCAACGGAACGGGGGAGCCGTCGGCAGGCGACTGCGTGCAGCAGTCTCTTGGGTTGGCCCCGGAAGATCTTGTGCTCGTCGGGCTGGGGCAGGCACCACTCCACCAGTCGCCGGTCCATGAACGGCACGAGTGGTCGCACGCCGAGCGGTGATGCGGTCCTGTCAAGACGGGCAAGTATCGTTGCAGCGTTCTGGTGGCGGACATGTCGATAGAGGTACCGATTCAACAGACTCGGCGAAGGTGGTGCGTCCTCGCTGACAGCCGAGCGCATCGGATCGGACGGGATGCGACGCGCAATCCAGCGATACCGCCGCCGGCCCAGCATCCAGGCGATCTCCCGGCGGACGGTGCCCAGCACATACCGCCGCACGATGCGGCTGCGCGGTAGGTGGTGACGGCTGGCCAGACACCTGATCTCCCTGCGTAGCGCGCCGAGCCTCGCTCGGCGCGCGAGATCCAGCAAGTACAGGCCTTCCGTGCCGGGTCCCCCGAGCAGCTCATCTGCGCCGAACCCGTCGAACAACGCCCGGATACCGAGTTCCGCAGCGCAGCGATAGGCAAGCCACTGTCCGATCAGATCCTGCCCCAAGAGCGGCTCGCCCTGGGCCAGGATGACCTGGTCGACGGCGGCCCACGCGTCCGCAGGTCGGATCGATCGATAGTGCGCATCCAGACCAGCGTGAGCGACGACGGCACGGATATGTCGCTCCTCGGTCAACTCCGGATCGTCATGAAGGATGGAGACGCTCTGCAGTCGGTGACTTCCCATCTGCTCTGCCGCAATGGTCGCGACGGTTGACGAGTCCATCCCGCCAGAGACCAGCGCACCAGTGGCGCGGAGACCCGCCCGCCCACGCACGGCATCCACGAGGAGTCGGTCAAACTGAGCGGCGCTCTCCGCAAACGATGTGACGTTGCTGCGCCAGTGCTCGGGTGAAGCCGGATTCCAGAACCGTATGAGCGCGGTGGACGGCCGGTGGCCGGGGTCGAGCGTGATCCGTAGCGCAGCGCCTGCCGGTATCGCGCGGACCCCGGCGAAGAACGTCAGATCTTGCGTCGAGGGAGGGAATCCATTGAGAAACTGCCCGAATCGCACCGGCTCGATTTCAGGTCCCCCAGCACGCGCTGTCGCGACGACCGTCGGATCTGCGCTGACGACGACCAGGCTGGCATCAGAAGAGTAGTAGAGTTGGCCCACGCCAAGGTGATCGCGCGCGGCAAGGACGGTCCCCCGATCGCAGTCCCACAGAATCAGCGCCCACTGACCGTCGAGTCGGTCGAGAAGGTCTGGTCCCCAGCGCCTATAGCCTGCCGCAATGACCCGTTCTGTTGATTGTTCGGGCGCCATGCCGAGCTCACCTGCAACTGCCTCCCGGTTCGTGAGGAGGCCGTCGATGGCGACCCAGATCCCCGTCGAGTCTCCGGAGTCGCTGTCGGCGCCCCGACCGAGAGCCCCGATCCGGACGGGTAGCCGCAGTACGTCCTCCGGCCATGGCAGATTGCCGGAGACGGCGCCCGGTCCGGAAGCCATCAGGCAGTATCGGGTGGGTGGGTCTTTGGGGTCCGCCCCCTCAGTGACCACTCGACTGAGAACGCGGCGCACCCCCGCCTCCGGTCGGCCGCACGCGATTGTGAGCCTGATCACTGCTTCAACCTGGAAACGGGCGGAAGTAAGGTGGGCATACTCCTCAGCGCGCTCATCACCATGGTTAACGATACTTGCGCGGCACATCAATACTGATGAAAATACTCTTAATTACGCAGGAGTATGTCGGTGACGGATATGTACCAGCGAGGAACGAGCGTCGAGGAAGCGCCCATGGAGGGGGAGACGCTGCTGTATCACAAGGAGACAAAGAAGTTCTGCCGCCTCAACGCGACGGCGGCGTTCCTGTGGCAGTGTCTCGAGCAGCCACGTTCCGTCGAGGACCTGGTCGCTGCAGTCTGTTACGAGTTCGAGGGTGTCGAGCCGGACCGTGCGCGGCACGATGTGCTGGCAGCGGTCGACGAAATGGTTGAGCTTTCCGTTGTGGCCAAATCCTGAGCCGGAGGAACTGCGATGGTGGATTCGAAGAAGCAGAAGCGACCGTACGTCACACCCGCGGTATCAGTGCTCTCGGAAAACGAGGTCCTTGAGGTCTTCCAGATCACCACGGCGGGAATGAGCAGCTGGTGGATGATGTAGCCGCCCGCCCGCGCGGCGATGGAAGGTAGTGGGGAGCCGGCGACGCGGCACAGGGTCGCCGGCTCCAGCACGTCATCGGTTCCCGATCGGGCCTGGTGGTACCGGTTCGGCGACGCGATTCTGGCACTGCGATCCTCCAGTCAGTCCTTCCGCCAGCGGTTCTTCCTGCTGTTCGGAGGTTGTGCGGTTGACGATCCCGGAACGGGGCTGCCCAAGCTGTCCGGGGTTGTCGATGTAGACGCAACCACCAATCAGGTCCGTATTGCGGTTGAGGGTGCGGAGATCGCGGAGCCCGAAGCGCTGGTACAAGCGGTCTTTTCGGACGACGGTGTCGAGAGCGTATCGCGCCGGGGGGAGTGGCTCGAATTGGCGTCGCGGCTCCATCCGGCTTGGCGGATGGACCTCCGTCGAGATCAGATCGTAACGAGCGCGAACGCACCCTGGCAGTATGTGGCGGGTGCCTTTCTCGTGCATCGTGCGATGGCTGTTCAGCAAGGCGTCATCTTTGTTCACGCTGCCGGTGTGGAGCTGGATGGAGAGGCAGTATTGCTCGTTGGCCCCCGCGGGGCGGGCAAGACCACGCTCGCCGTGGGCCTCGCCGCGCGCGGGTATCGATTCCTCGGGGACGAGGTGGGCGCGATCCGGTTTGGGGGCCCGTCGGTCCTGTCCTTCCCACGCGCAGCCGGCGTACGACCAGGCCCCCGTGCCACAGCTTCGGCGTCGGTTCTCGACCACCCTGGTCTGTTGGTCGAGCGGTTCGCCGACGGCACGAGCAAGACACTGGTGCCCGCAAGTTGGCTGCAGGCGGTGCCACCGGGCGAGGCTTTGCGCCTGGGCCGAGTCATCGTCCTGGATGGCCGTGCAGCGACTCCGCGGCTTACCGATCTCGCCGCAACGCCGGGGAATGTGCGTTATCTTGCCCCGGTCAAGTCCATGCCCTTCTCGACTGGGTCGGGCTCGAAGACCCTCGGACTGCTCAGGACGGCGTCGACCGTGCGCTGGCACCGACTGACGGCTGGTGCCCCCGACGAGACGATCACCCTCATCGAAGAGC
>JBDHDN010000277.1:0-5533 GCA_039591485.1 Gemmatimonadota bacterium | reverse complement strand
TGGTACCGGGGGGAGCCCACCCGACCGCTCACTCGGTTTCGGTCAGATTGTCGAGGAACTCTCGTTCGTGACAGTCGATGCAGGCAACGAAGTGGATGTTGTTCGGACTGTCGGGGTCCGCGAACGTCGTTTCCATCGTGTCCACGGCGAGCCCGCAGTTGGAGAGCTGCGGGTGGCAGTTGGCACACGAGCCGCTTGCATCATTGGAGTGGGGCGCGTGGCACGCACCGCAGCTCAGGCCTTCGTGCACGCCTCTGGGTGTCCGATCGTCACTGCTACCTGCCTGCCCAAAGACGTTGGGCGCGTGACACTGAAGACAGATGCGCTGGCGGGGATCGGTCGCGACGCGGATGGGGGTTCCACGGTCGGAGAGTTGCACCGTAGGCAACGCTGACGCCGGGAAGTGCAGGCGCTCGTCGCGGTCGTAGAATCCGACGGCTGCGGTGCGCGGCGCGCGGCGCGCGGCGATGGTTGCCGGATCCGAGTAATCGGGCCGTACGGCGGGCACACCTTCCATGTGCACCCGATGGCACGCGAGGCACGGGATCGTCGGCACCGACCCCCGCTCCGGATCTGCGAGCCGCCAGGGTCCTGTCACGTCCAGTGGTGTGACCACCTCCGCAATCGTCCCGTCGAAGAACATGCCGTGGCAGCGAAGGCACGACTCGGTCGGTTGCTCGCGCTCGTTGTGCCGCTCATCGAGGAAGACGTCGGCGTAGCTGGCCGAATGGCCGCCGCTCAGCCAGTCGGCATACTCGCGTGCGTGGCACGCACGACACCGATCCATCACCGCGAGCACCTGCTGCTCGGTCAGCCGGATCTCGTCGTCCACGTGGCCAGCGAAGTGCGCGAGCACCGTGCGCCCCTGCTGGGTGAGGCTGTGCAGCCCGGAGCTGAAGGCGGTGCCGTGGCATGCCGCACAACCGACGCCCCGATGCGGTGACTGTGCCCACATCTCGTGGGCGCTCTCGATTTCGTGGCACGACGCGCACGTCCGCTCTGGCGCTGCGGTCTGCCAGTAGGTGTACACGCCGCCGAGTCCCGCCAGGGCCGCGGCGATGACGACGAGCCCGGCCGAGAGGAGGCGTCTCGTCGTCATCGGAAGTGGGTGCCCGTCCATTCGCGGGTGATGTAGTCGGCTACCCAGAAGCCTAGGGCCATGATCGTCAGTGCCGGATTGAAGCCGCCGTTCGTCACGTGCAGGCTGCCGTCGGCCACGAACAGGTTGTCGATCTCGTGGACCTGGCCGTAGCGGTTGACGACCGACGATCTCGGATCGTCTCCCATCCGACAGGTGCCGCTTTGATGCTGCCCGCCGCTGGCGGTGGGCCCACCGCCCTGACCGACCTTCCACGTGGTATGCGCGCCGGCCGCGCGCATCCACTCCTCTGCTCGCGTCGACAGGAAATCGGTGCCCCGTCGATCCTCCTGGTGCCGGTGCCCGGAGATGCGCGCGACGGGAATGCCCCAGTGATCGGTCACGACGGGATCGACCTCCACTCGCGACGCGAAGACCGGCATCTCCTGGATCGGCCCGATGACCGACGCATGCCGGCGGAAATAGGTGCGCTGGAAGTCCTTGTGGGCGCGGCCCCATGAGGGTGCGCCCGGAGGCCGCCGACCCGTGAAGAGATAGGGCATCCGGATGAACTCGTTGGCCAACAGGCCGCCCCCGACGATGCCGTCGTTGTGGTGATTGTAGTCGCAGACCGCCACGCAGGCACCAGGCCCGACATCGTCGTACACGATCTCGTCGAATAGACCGAACGCGCCACAGTATGCGTGTCCCTGGAGATTCCGACCGACCCAGTCGTTGTTGTTGCCCGCCCCGTTGGGGAACAGTCGCGAGCGGGAGTTCAAGAGCAGGCGCGCCGTTTCCGTCGCCGACGCCGCGACCACGACGAGGTCGGCCGTCTGCGTCTGCCGCCGGTCACGCTCGTCGAAGTAGCTGACGCCGGTCGCTCGACCCCGGTCGTCGATGTGCACCTCGCTCACCACGGCGTTGATGCGCAACTCACAGTTCCCGGTGGCCAGCGCCGCCGGTATCACCGTGTTCTGGCTGCCGTTCTTCGCATTGACCGGGCAGGCGAATCCGACACAGGTGCGGTTGTTGATGCAGCCGGGTCGGCCGGCGTACGGCACGGAATTGCGGAGCATCGGAATGGGGAAGGGGTGAAGACCGATCCGTCGTGCCGTATCGTGCAGGAGCCTGCCTTCCGTGTTGTAGGAAAACGGCGGCATGGGGTGTGGCCGGCGTCGCGGCGGCGCGAAGGGGTTTTGGCTGTCGTCGCCGGAAACGCCGATCTGCCACTCGGCCTTCTCGTAATACGGCTCGAGGTCGTCGTAGGAGATCGGCCAATCCTCGAGCGACGATCCCGGCACGTCGCCGTAGGTGGAGCGCATGCGGAAATCCTCGGGCATGAAGCGCCACGCCATCGCCCCATAGCTCAGCGTCCCTCCACCCACGCACGCGGCGTTGTTGTTGTAGAGCCAGTGGCTCGGCACCACGAGGCGCCACTCGCCCGCGTGGTCCTGGACCACGCGGCGGTAACGCTCGTCGTCGGGTCCGTAGGCATTGCCAAGGGCTGGCGTGCGCTGCGAGCGCAGCTCGTCACCGTCGATGTCGGCGTACGAGTGCCACCGGCCCCGTTCCAGTAGCACGACGGAAAGGCCGGCCTCGGCCAGTTCCTTCGCGACGATCCCCCCGCCGGCCCCAGCTCCGACGATCACCGCGTTGACGTGTCTCAGCGCCATCTCGACCGTCCACGAATCTGCCCTGAGTCGGCATCATGCGTCCGCATCACGAGCCGCCCGGAAACATCTTGTAGCGGTTCTGCCCGACGATCCGCGGATAGTCGAGACCGAGCATGCGGAAGCTGACGAAATCCCGGTTGCCTCCGTGCCGCGGGCTGCCGTAGAACCCCTGCATGGTGTGGTCGCGGACCAACTCGAAGAAGCTCCGTGCCGACGTAGACTGCCAGACGTCACCCGGTGCGTCGTTGCGTTCCATGGTCCGCAGCACCGCCGTTTGCTGCGTCCACCTCAGCGACTCGAAATCGCCGCCGAACATGGCATTGGCTGCCTGCTGCACGCCAACAATGCCACGACGATACGCCTGCTGGTGCTTCTCGAACGGACCCGCGAGCTGGCGGTCGATGTAGCTGACGACGCCGGCCTCCCGGGCACCGGGATCATCGTCTGCCGGAATGACCTGCTCCGCGATCGCGTCGACCACGGTGGCCTCGGCGGCAGTCAGAAAGCGCCAACCCCTCGTTGACGAAGCGCAGGCGGGCAGCAGGACCGTACTGCCGACGGCGGTGCCAGCGGCCTTTACGAACGTTCGCCTGCCGATGTGCTTGGGCGTCATGGCCGCTCCGTCTCAGGGATCCCTCCTGGCCACGCCGATCCGACGCGGCCGCACGTGAGGCAAGTATGGAGCATGGGAAACGGGCTTGTCCATTGCAGCCCTCGGGCCGGCGCCGATATGATAGGGATGTCGTAGACCGACGGCTCCTCTCTTCAATTCGACACGGGCGGCGTTTTCATGAACCGGACATCGATCGTGCTGGCTTTCGTCACCGCTGCACACTTCTGCTCCCCCGCCACGGCCAGGGGGCAGGAGACGATTGCCGAACGACTGGGATACGACGCGAACGCCACGCTTCTCATCGTCCACGCCGACGACATTGGGCTCGCCCGATCCGTGAACATCGCCGCCGCCCGCGCCTTCGGGGCCGGGGGAATCACCTCCGGGAGCGTCATGGTGCCCTGCCCGTGGTTCCCGGATTTCGCGGCGTACTACCGGGAGCATGGACCGCTCGATGTGGGCATCCACATCACCCTGACGGCGGAGTGGGAGCACTATAAGTGGGGTGGCGTGTCGCCTGCCGGTGAGATTCCCAGCCTCCTCGACGAGCACGGGTACTTCTACGCCAGCGTCGAGGAGGTGGCCACACACGCCGAGCCCGAGGAGGTCGAGCGGGAGATCCGTGCGCAGATCGAGCGCGCCCTGACGTTTGGCATCCGGCCGACTCATTTGGACACGCACATGGGCAGTGTGGTGGCGACACCCGAGTTGTTCGAGATCTACGTTCGGCTTGGAGAGGAGTACGATCTTCCCGTGATGCTGCCGCGCACCTGGCCACAGGATGTCCCGGAAGAATTCGCGGAGTACCTCGACGCCATCGCGGCCGACCGTCCTCTGCTGGACGGTCTCTACATGATGTATGCCGATGATCCCACCACGTCATGGGGCGAAGCGTACGGCGAGATGTTCGCCGCAATGGAGCCTGGGCTGAACCAACTGATCGTCCACCTTGGTGTCGACGATGCGGAATTGCAGGCGGTCACCGTCAACCATCCGGATTTCGGCTCTGCGTGGCGCCAAGCGGATCTGGACTTCGTGACCAGCGCGGAGTTCAAGGATCTGCTCGAGGCACACGATATCCAATTGGTATCGTGGGACCAGATCCGGCAGGTGCTGTGAGAGCTACTTCTTGAGCTTCGGTAGATACCGTCCGGTGCGCTCCATGTAGCGCCGATACTCGTCGCCGAACGTCGCGATGAGGTTTGCCTCCTCCGCGGGCACGCGGAGGGCCATCAAGGCGAAGGCCAATCCGCCCAGCATGGCGATGAACCAGCTGTCCGCCATGATTCCGAAGGACACGAAGAAGGTCGCTCCTACCGTGTACAGTGGGTGGCGCACCCAGCGGTACGGTCCGCTGGTGGCGAGCGTGTGCTCCGTACGCGTGGCACTGGTCGGGGTGATGCCGGTTCCGATGCTGCTGAACAGCCAATAGATGAGCCCTGTGCACGCCGCTCCGATGGCGACGCCGACCCAGCGCACCCACGACGGCAGGCCAGCCTTCGACCAGGCCATCCACTCCGGGTTGATCAGGTAGACCAGCGGACTGAGCCAGAGCAGCAGCCCGCCGATTCTGATGGCGACCATCATGGCCCCGCCGTCGGCGCGGCGAGCCACCGTTTCGCCGGTCTCCCGATCCGCTTTGCGGCGGAAGTAGGCCGAGATGGCTAGGCCCGCAACGAAGCACAGGCCTGCCGCGATGCGGAAGACATTCTCGCTCACGATCTGATCTTAATCGGCTAGCTCCGTGTGCGCTTCCCATCCGGATCATGCCGGACTTCCGCAACATCATCGAAGACCATCGTTTCGCCACGTTCCGAGGTGTGGCGTGGTGACCGCGGCGGCCGGCGGTGACACCGCCCGTTGACAACCCGAAGCGGTGAGGCCACGCTGTGTGATCATTCCGGATGTCGTGGAAGCCTCCTCCCACCCCAGGACTCAGGAGGTCCGACAGTGCCCATTCCCACCGAGCCCATCGGCAGCATCCCCCGCTCGCGTGATCTTCAAGAGGCCTTGCAGGCGTTTGCCGCGGGCTCGACCGACAGGGATGCCATGGACCGCGCGCTCGACGAGGCGGTTCACGACACGATCGAGCAGCTCGAAGCGGCGGGCTCGCCCGTGATGGTGGACGGCGAGCAGGCCAAGCCGAGTTTCGCAACCTACCCGCTG
>JBDHDN010000276.1:0-5573 GCA_039591485.1 Gemmatimonadota bacterium | reverse complement strand
GTCGGCCCCTGCGTCGAACCAGCCGCGCACTGCATCGGACGCGTGATGCCCCGCCACCACGGCGATCGGCACGATCGCCGTGTAGGGATCGCTCTTCAGCCGACGACACAGCTCAAGGCCATCCGCACCGGTTCCATCGGCGTCGATCACGATCAGCGCCGGCGGATTGCGCAGTGCCTGCACTTCCACATCGGCGGTCCCGCTACGCTGGACCAGTACGCAGTCCGTATCGGCGATCCACTGCGATACGAGGTCGGGGACCGGGCGCCCGGAGGCGGAGTAATGGATGATCGTCGGAGTCCTGCGCACGGATCCGCTCTACGCTCCTAATCGACGATAACTGTTTATCTTAGAGATGATCGGGGAGCAAGTCAAACGCGCCCTAGAAGGCAATGTCAACACCCGTGGACCACTGCCACGGTTCTCCCCGCATGCCTGGGGATAGCCCTGACCGCACGGTCAGTCGGTCGCCGCCTCCCAACCGACCCGTGATGAACGCGTCCACCGCACTGATCAGGTGGTTGGCAAGGAGCAAGCCAAGATGCTGCGTCGCGCGACGGAAGCTCTCGTCGCTCTGCTCGATACTGCCGCGATAGAGATCCTGTTCCAGGCCTGCATTCCGCCACGACCACAGGAAGTTTGGACCGACAGCTCGAGCGCGGTAGAACTCCAAGGCCCGCTGGTATTCGGGTGAGCCTGGGTCCGGGGTGGAGTCGGGGTTCACGAAAAACGTCTGCTTCGCGAGCACCCAGATGCTCCCGTTGTAGCTACTCTCCTCCGTCGGCGGGGCGAACCCCGGTCCCGGATCGGCATCGAACGGGCCGCTGTCGATGTACTTCGCCACCTGTTCGAAGTACTCGAACGCCGTATCGCGAATCGCGGGTTGGAATGGTGCGCGGGCGACGCCGAACGCGAGGTCCCGATACCTATCGCTCTCCTGTCGCCCCTCGCCGTAGAAGGAGAAGAACCGCAGCAGCAGCACGGCCTCTAACGCCAGATACACGGCTCCGCGAGCATTGCCCTGGAGCAACTGTCCGGTGCCTGGGACGATGGCCGAAGCGACGGGCGGAAGCCATGACGGCGGGGATTCGTCGTCGGCAACCGCGGCCTGGGCCTCGCTGGTCACCACGGGAAGCCACACCGGGGTGAGTTCCTGGGGGACTGCCCCGGGCGCAGCCACGCAGAGCAGCCCCAGAGCTAGGAATGAGGCCCCAGCCCGGCTCAAAGGCTCGCCCGCAGAGAGATGTGTACTGGCTCGTCGAAGCTCGAGGAATCGTAGAAGATCCGGGCGAAATCCACCGACACACGACCGAACTTGAGCCCGATGCCGATCGACGGACCGGAGCTCTCGGCACGCAGGAGAGCATAGCCGGAGCGCAGTCGCACGACGGTGCCGTATCCGAACTCCACTCCGACGCGGGCGTCGGGGCTGTTGTAGGACCCCCAGTCGTCCTGCACGTCCAGCAGGAGGCGCGCGTCAAGCGCCTCGGCGGTCTCGGTGGCCTCGGTGAGCCAGAGGCGATACGCGACGCCAAACTGCACGCGGGTCGGCAGCGGATCGGCTTGATCCCGATTCTCGAGTTGCAGCTTGAAGCCGGCGTGCTTGACGGCCACACCAAGCCTGAGGTTCTCACCGGACCCAATGGCGTACTGCATGCCGACGTCCACGGCATGCGTGGTGCCGACCACCGGTTGCGCGGTGCCACAATCCCCGGAGCAGTCCTGGCGGAACTGAATCAGCTTGTAGTTCAGCCCAAAGGCGAGGTCGCTGGTCAGTTCCGTCGCATACGATCCGACGAACTCCAGGTTCCGGACGGCGATCCGTCCGACCGGGAGGCCCGGTCCGGGGAGGACGTCCTGGCTGCCGAAATCCACGAGATAGGCTGACAGGCCCACCACGCCGAGTCTGCGGATGGGAAAGCTCCCCACGAGCGCAGTATTGTTGGAAGCGAACGTCGAGGAGTAGTGGACCGCGACCTCGCCACTCCGGAGCGCGGCGAGCCCCGCTGGATTCCAGAAGGTGGATTCCGTGCTGCCTTCGTCCGCAATCCCGGCCTGTCCGAGAGCCGCCGCCCGCGCGCCGACGGGCAGGAGGAGGAACGTTGCCCCCCCCGCTGCCGGCAGGGCGTCGTCCTGCGCTGCAGCCGTGGTGCCGACGGCTACCAGGAGGACGAGCGCGAGCAGCTCAGAATGGCGTTGCCTCATCGATGAGCATGATGGGAATGTCGTCCTCGACGGCGTAGATCAGACGACACTCGTTGCACACGAGCACCTCGTCCGGATCGGTGCGATGCTCCAGTTCTCCCTTGCATCTGGGACAGACCAGGATCTGCAGCAGGTCGGGCGACAGGCTCATACATTCCTCGATGTCGGAACTCGAAACCCCAACTGTCGCAACAAGGTGGGTGATTTGCGCCAGCGGGGCAATACCTTCGTCCACAGATCGAGATACACCCGGCTTCCTGTCAGTTCCTCGATGCGACGGCGCGCGATGCTCCCGATGCGCTTGAGAGTCCTGCCCTTCGTCCCTATCACGATCCCTTTCTGAGACTCACGCTCGACGAACAGGGTCACCCGGATCAGAAGGGGATTCGAATCCTCTCGATACTCCTCTACTTGGGTCGCGATGGCATACGGCAGCTCCTGGCGCAGCACGTCGAAGGCAGCCTCTCGCACCGCCTCCTCGACAAAGAACCGCATCGGCTGCGTGCTCACGTCGTCTGCGTCGTATCGAAAGGGACCGACAGGAACGTGCGCACTGCACCAGGCGATAAGGGAATCGATGCCCTCACCAGTCACGGCGGACACGGAGAACGTCGCCGGGACGGCATCCGGACGCTGGTGTGGAGGGAGTTCGTCGACGGCTGTCAGAACGGACGCGACGGGCTTGGCCTCGAGAGCGGCCGCAGGGAGGATCGATTCGAGCCGGGGATGTGGACCAAGCGCCGCGCGGTGCAGGTGCAGTACAACATCGGAGTGACGTACAGACTCGACGGCCGCCTCGAGCATGGTCTCCTGCAACAGGTAGTCGGGCTCGAGCAGCCCCGGCGGATCGATGAAGACGAGTTGCGCTCCCGGATCGGTGCGGACACCAATGACGGGCGTACGCGTGGATTGCGGCATTGGGCTCACAATCGCCAGCCGTATGCCGATAAGGGCATTCAGCAGCGTGGACTTGCCGGCGTTGGGGGCACCGGCCAACACGACAGTGCCGCAGCGGGGTTCGGGCGTGCCGTTCACGCCCGGTAGCTTAGCACCTCGCCGGCGGTGAGGAAACGGCCCTGCTCCGCCGGCGACGGGACCGCCTGAGGTCGTTCCGGATTGGGCACTCAGTGCACTGACGAAGACGAAGCGCGACGGCGCGCGCCGGCGGAGCCCTTCTCCATCAGGCCCGAGATGCCGCGAGCTGCACGCGGGTTGCATCGAGGCGGTCAAGGGCCGCCTGTGCCACGGCCTTCATCAAGACCGCACTGATCCGTGAGTCGACCTCGCAGAGGGCCCGGAGGCCGGCGGCCTCGACCCGGATGAGCCGTGCGCGACAACTCGCCCGCACCGTTCCCAGGTAGACAAACGGCTCGAGCAGCGCCGAGATTCCCAGCGGCTCCCCGGGATTCAGCTCACTCACGAAGAGGTCGCGTCTGAGTTCGGGGTTCAACTCATCGACGGCCACGTAGTAGAGATCGAGGCAGCCGTCGATCAGCAGATAGAGATCGTCTGCGGGTTGCGTCGCCTCGAAGAGCGTGGCCCCAGACTCGAGGATGATCTCGTCCGACAGCATTGCAATGGCGTTTAGATGCTCGGGGACGAGCGAGGCGAACAACCGGTAGCGGCGCAGCAACTCAGGGGATACCATGCGTCCCTCCGTCCCGGCCGGGCGTCGATCCGCGTCGCATCGCGTCACGGACATGGGTGAGTGAGTGCTCCGTTGCTACCGCCACGGCGGCGGCGACGGGCTGTGAGAGGGATTCCGAGAACTCGAAGACGGGCGGGATCTCTGCCGGCTCGGATCATCGCGAACAACGTGCGAGGCGTGTGGTCCATGTCGTCGGCTGAAGGACAGGAGCCACCGCACGTGCCGCATTTGAACGCACATCTCGAGGCGTGAGACGCCGGCAGTCCGTGCGCTCACCTCCTCGAGGAACCGGGGGTTTGAGTTCGTCGTCTGGCTGGGCGATCCGGCGAGTGATGTGGTCACCGTATCCCCTCCCTCGTCGCGCGCGACGAGCTCTGTGCCGAGGCCCCCCGCCCCGGCTCGGGTCTCACTCGGTCTGGTGGCTCCCGGGAGCCGTGGCACCGCGCTGGCCGTTGCCGGCCTTCCGCTGGTGCAAGTGGAAGAAACAGCTGCGTGACCGTCGCTGCCGCAGCAGGCATCGGTCGCGGAAGTGAATGCCGCACCGGAAGCAAACGCCCTCCTCGCCGTTCTCCCGGTCGACGATGTTGACGGAAAGCCGGTCAAGCAGCGCACCGACCTGGCGCAGCTGCTCGTGCGAGAGGTCACCGAATACCCGTTCGAGAGCAGCCTCGGCGGCCTCATCGTATTGGGCGAGCAACGACTGCGCCTTCGGCGTGAGCGACAGCTCCACGGCCCGTCGGTCGTCCGACGACTCGGCGCGGATCACGAGCCCCCGCCGCACCAGCCGATCGACGGCCCGGCTCGCTGCCGCCGTACTGACACCGAGGAACTGTGCGACGTTGCTGACGGAGTACCCCTTCGTCAGGGACACCATCTTGAGCAGCTTGAGTTGGGAAAAGGTGAGGTCATCGCCGGTGACTTCATGGAGCTGTCGGACCATCAGATCGGTCACTGCCGAGCTGAAGATCTGTGCACTGCCGAGGAAGTCGTTGAGCGTCTGATCTTCACGTACTTCTGCCATATCGCCTTCCACCAGCAGCCACGTCGTTGGTGGTCGCCTCGGATTGGGACAAATGCCGACCTTGAGCGTTCGAATCCGACCGAAAGGCTCTATATTATTTAACGGTGTCAAATATATGCTGGGTTAACCATATGAGCAAGGAGCGATGCCGGGCGTCAGGGGAGATGGCGGGGAACGATCGATCGCGATTGAGCAGCGCCAGAATCTTGCAAGGCCTTCGTACGGCAGTGCCTACGTAAAGAGCCCGCTTCAACTGCTGTTGAAGCGGGCTCTCGAGTTGAAGGCTGGCGACGGCCTACTCTCCCATGCCCTCGCAGGCATAGTACCATCGGCGCTGACGGGCTTAACTGCCGTGTTCGGAATGGGAACGGGTGTGGCCCCGTCGCGCTGGTCACCAGCCAAAAAGAAATCGCTGGCCACGTGGATGGAGGGTGTTGCGATCGACACGTCAGAGGGAGAGATCAAGCTACACGGGCGATTAGTACGGCTCGGCTGAAGTGCTTGCACACCTTACACCTGCCGCCTATCAACGTGGTCGTCTACCACGGCCCTTCAGGGACCTTACGGTCCAGGAGTGTTCATCTTGGGGCGGGTTTCCCACTTAGATGCTTTCAGCGGTTATCCCTACCCGACATCGCTACCCGGCGATGCCACTGGCGTGACAGCCGGAACACGAGCGGTCAGTCCGACCCGGTCCTC
>JBDHDN010000275.1:0-5635 GCA_039591485.1 Gemmatimonadota bacterium | reverse complement strand
ACCAGTCGGCCAGCTCGTCCCACACGAAGTGGTAGACCAGGTTCGCCGCGTCGTTGAGCCGCATGCGATCGAGCGCCGTGGTCGTCTCGCGGATCACGCGCTGGCAGCGTGCCAGGATCCAGCGGTCACCCAGCTCGAACGTTTCGCGGTCGAGCTCGGTGAGCGGAGCTGGGGGAGAGGCGAGGTGTGACAGAATCAAGCGTCCGACGTTCCACAGCTTGTTCGCGAAGTTCCGCCCCGCCGCGAACGTCGCGTCGAGGTCGTTGCGGTCCATGATCACGTCGGTACCGGCGGCCGCGCCTGCCACGATCGTGAACCGCAGCGCATCGGCCCCGTATTGCTCGACCACGTCGAGCGGGTCGATACCGTTGCCGAGTGACTTGGAGAACGCGCGGTGCTGAGGATCGCGTACGATGCCGTTCATGTACACGGTGTCGAACGGCCGGTCGCCCATGAAGTGGTACCCGGCCATCACCATGCGGGCGACCCAGAAGAAGATGATGTCCGGGCCCGTGACCAGGGTGTGCCCGGGGTAGAACCGCTCGAGATCGGGCGTGCGGTCGGGCCAGCCCATCGTGGCAAACGGCCACAGCCAGGACGAGAACCACGTGTCGAGCACGTCCTCGTCCTGCCGCACCGAACCGCCGCACGCCGCGCAGGCGGCGGGAGCGTCCTCGGCAACCGTGATGTGCTCGCAGCCGTCCGCCTCGCAGTACCAGGCCGGGATGCGATGGCCCCACCACAGCTGGCGCGAGATGTTCCAGTCGCGGATGCCGACGAGCCAGTTCTCGTAGACCTTGCCCCATCGATCGGGCATGAACGTGAGCGCGCCGTCGCGGTAGGCCGCCAGGGCGGGCGCCGCCAGTGTGCGCATCCGCACGAACCACTGATCCGACAGTCGCGGCTCGACGATCGTGTGGCAGCGGTAGCAGTGCCGCACGCTGTGGCGGTACGGCTCCACCTTCACCAACAGGCCCTGTTGCTCGAGCAACTCGACGATCCGGCGCCGCGCCGCGTCTCGATCCAGGCCCCGCAGCGCGTCCGGCACCCGCGGGACATCGGCCATGGTGGCGTCGGGCGTCATCGTGTCCGGCGTGTCGAAGTCCTCCGGCAAGGCGGCGGCGATGTCGAAGTCGTTGGGGTCATGCGCCGGCGTCACCTTCAGCATGCCGGTGCCGAAGTCCCGCTCCACCGCGGTGCTGTGCTCGATCGGAATCTCCACGCCGGACAGGGGGATGGCGACCGTGCGCCCCTTGAGGCCCGCGAACCGCTCGTCCTCCGGGTGGCACACCAGGCACACGTCACCGAACATCGTCTCGGGCCGGGTGGTCGCCACGATCACCCCGTCCGCCGTTCCGCCCGCCCATGGATACCGGATGTAGTACAGATGGTCGTCCCGCTCCCGGAACTCCGCCTCCTCGTCCGAGAGCGATGTCAGGCACCGCGGGCACCAGTGGATGACGCGGTGGCCCCGGTAGATGAGCCCGTCGTCGTGCAGCTGTACGAACACCCGCTTCACCGCGCGGCTATAGCTGTCGTCGAGCGTGAAGCGCGTCCGGTTCCAGTCGCAGGAGCACCCGATGGCCTTGAGTTGGTCGAGAATCGTGCCGCCCGTCTCGCGCACGTGCTCCCACACGCGCTCGACGAACGCCTCGCGCCCGAGGTCCTGCCGCCGAAGTTCCTCGCGGGCGAGCTTTCGCTCCACCACGTTCTGCGTTGCGATGCCGGCGTGGTCGGTGCCCGGCAGCCACAGCGCCTCGCGGCCGCGCATCCGCTCGAACCGAATCAGCACGTCCTGAATCGTGTTGTTCAACCCGTGCCCCATGTGCAGCACGGATGTCACGTTGGGTGGCGGGATGACGATGACGTACGGCTCCCGCTCGGACGTGACGTCGGCGGCGAATACGTCGGTCTCCGTCCAGGCCTGGTACACCCCGCGCTCGATGGCCGCGGGATCGTATTTCGGAGCGAGTTCCGTCGTCTCGGTCATGGGGGCGAGGGCGAAGGTGAAGCGATTGCGGGCGAGGGCGGGGGACGCCGTCAGCCCGCCCGGGAGCGGGACGGCCGCTTCGCGACGTCTTCACCCGCAACCAGGATGCGATTGACGATCACGACGTGGTCCACGGCGCCGCGGGCGACCGTGGCCGCCGCTGCGCGGGCGTCGGCATCCGGCGCCGTTCCGGTGAGCTCGACGATCCCCTCCGAAAGGGCGCGGGCGCGCACGTCGAGGTGACGCGTCTTGGGATTCTCCCCCAGGGCCCCGGTTACCTGCCGCTCCAGCGCTTCGGGCGGAGGCAGCTCCCCCTTGCCCGTGCGTCGCCCAATGCCGCGCACGGCACCGCTGACGCCCCTGGGACTCACCTCCGAGAAGAACTGGCTGGCGGCGAGTCCGGCGAACAGGCCGAGACCTGCTCCGACGATCGCGGAGAGGGTGATGCCGATCCAGTCGCTGTCGTCGCGCTCGGCATCGACGAGACGGCCACCCCGTAGCAAGCGTACTCTGTTCATGGTAGAATTATAAGTTTGAGCGAAATTCTTTGGTATACTGCAACTTAACTGAAATCTACTTCACCGTCGCCCGCCTACCGACCGGCTCACGATGTCTGACGAGATCAAGCTTACGCTCCCCGACGGCTCGGTCCGCACCGAGCGCTCCGGCATCACACCGCGCGCAGTCGCCGAATCGATCGGACCCCGGCTCGCTCGGGCCGCCGTAGCGGCGCGCGTCGACGACGAGGTGCGCGACCTCGACCGGCCGTTGACCGAAGACGGCGCCCTGGCCCTGCTCACCGAGCGGGACCCGGAGGCGCTCGACGTGCTGCGGCACTCCACGGCCCACGTGCTCGCCACGGCCGTGCGGCAGCTGTTCCCGGAGGCCAACATCGGCTTCGGACCGCCCATCCAGGACGGCTTCTACTACGACTACGAGGTGCCGCGCCCCTTCACCCCGGATGACCTCGCGCGGATCGAGGAGAAGATGCACGAGGTCACGGCGGCGGACTACCCGTTCGAGCGTGACGTCGTGAGCCGCGAGGAGGGCCGGGAGTGCTTCCGGGAAGATCCGCTCAAGCTCGAACGGCTGGAGGAGTTCGGCGAGGACGAGGTGATCTCGGTCTACACCGACGGGCCGTTCGTGGATCTGTGCCGCGGGCCGCATGTCCCGACCACGGGGCGGATCGCGCATTTCAAGCTGCTGCACGCGGCGGGCGCTTACTGGCGGGGCGACTCGCGGCGGCAGATGCTGCAACGCATCTACGGGACGGCGTGGTTCTCGAAGCAGGACCTCGACGCGTACCTGCGCCGGCTCGAGGAAGCCGAGCGCCGCGACCACCGCACGCTCGCGAAGCAGCTCGATCTCTACTCGATCCAAGACGACGTCGGTCCCGGCATGATCCTGTGGCACCCCAAGGGGGCGACGATCCAGTTCGAGTTGCGCCGGTTCATCGAGGACGAGCTGCTCCGCACCGGCTACGAGTTCGTGTACACGCCGCACGTGACGCGGGAGGATCTCTTCCTCCGCTCCGGACACCTGCCGCTGTACGGCGAACAGCAGTTCCCGCCCATGGCACCGGCCACGGGTGATGCGGAGGACGTGCGCTATCGGGTCAAGCCGATGAACTGTCCGATGCACACGCTCATTTATGCCGCGCGGCAGCGATCGTACCGCGATCTGCCGGTCCGGCTGGCCGAGATCGCGAGCGTGTACCGCAACGAGCTGTCCGGCACGTTGCACGGGCTGCTCAGGGTGCGCGGGCTCACCATGGACGACGCGCACGTGTTCTGCAGCGAGGACCAGATCGAGGACGAGATCTACCGGATGCTCGATCTCACCGATCTCGTCCTCTCCAAGACGTTCGGGTTCGAGTACCGGATCGACCTCGCGACGCGTCCGGAGAAGAAGATCGGCGACGATGCCCAGTGGGAGCACGCCGAGCAGGCGCTGCGCCGCGCCCTCGAGCGACGCAAGCTGACCTTCGGTGTGGACGAGGGCGGCGGCGCGTTCTACGGACCCAAGATCGATATCAAGCTGCGCGATGCCATCGGCCGTGAGTGGCAGGGCACCACCATCCAGCTCGACTACCAGCTGCCCGAGCGGTTCGAGCTGGAGTACACGGGCGCGGATAACCGGCCGCACCGCCCCGTCATGATTCACCGGGCGATCCTCGGGACGATCGAGCGTTTTGTGGGCTGTCTCATCGAGCACTTCGCCGGGGCCTTCCCGCTCTGGCTGGCGCCGGAGCAGGTGCGGATCGTGCCGATCACCGACGACCAGGCGGAGCCGGCACACGCGATCGCGCGGCGCCTCGCGACGAGCGGGATCCGGGTGCACGTGGACGACCGGAGCGAGACCCTCAACTACCGGATCCGCGACGCGGAGATGGCCAAGGTGCCCTTCATGGCCGTCGTCGGGAAACGGGAGGTCGAGCAGGGCACGGTCGCCGTGCGGGTCCGTGGCGCGGGCAAGAAGCAGGAGGTGATGCCGGTGGACGCCTTCGAGGCCCGCCTGACGGAGCTGATCCGCGCGCGCTCCCTCGAGCTCACGTAGCGTCCGCGCGGCCGTTCTTGAGCCCCTCCTGACGGGCCGTTAACTTCTCACGGAACGCTTGCTCGGCATGTCGGACACACCTCGGGAGCGAGGGGATTGAGGGGAGGGAGCAAACCGTGAGCAAGGATACGACCCCCGTCATCGTCAGCGCCGCGCGAACCCCCGTCGGGAGGTTCCTCGGCGGCTTATCGCCGGTCTCCGCGGCCCAGCTTGGGGCGATCGCCGTGCGTGAGGCCGTCAATCGGGCCGGCATCGATGCCGCGGCCGTCGACGAAGTCATCATGGGCATGGTCGTGCAAGGAGGCGCCGGCCAGGCGCCGGCGCGCCAGGCCGCCGTGCACGGCGGCATCCCGGATGACAAGCCGGCATTCACCGTGAACAAGGTGTGCGGCTCGGGTCTCAAGTCCGTGATGCTCGCCGCCCAGGCCATCAAGGCGGGCGACGCGCAGTGTGTCATCGCCGGTGGGATGGAATCGATGTCGAACGCCCCCCACTACCTCTACGGCCTGCGCACGGGCGTGAAGTACGGAGACCACAAGATCGTGGACGGCCTGCAGTTCGATGGCCTGTGGTGCTCGTTCGGCGACAACGTCATGGGTAGCTACGCCGAGTACACGGCCGAGAAGGCTGGCATTACGAGGGAAGAGCAGGATCAGTTCGCCTTCGAGAGCCACCAGAAGGCGGTGGCGGCCATCGAGGGCGGGAAGTTCAAGGAGGAGATCGTCCCCGTCGAGGTGCCCGGCCGGAAGGGGCAGGTGACCGTCGTCGATACCGACGAGGGCCCGCGCAAGGACACGTCGCTCGAGGCGCTCGCCAAGCTCCGACCCGCCTTTCAGAAGGACGGGTCGGTGACGGCCGGCAACGCCCCAGGGCTGAATGACGCCGCCGGCGCACTGGTCGTGGCGTCCGAGGCGTTCGCCGACGCCCATGGGCTCACGATCGTCGCCCGTGTCACGGGTTATGCGGCGGCGGGGGGACCACCCAAGGATCTGTTCTTCGCCCCGATCGCGGCAGTGCGACGGTTGATGGAGCGGACCGGGGCTACTATCGATGCCTATGATCTCATCGAGGCCAACGAGGCCTTCTCCG
>JBDHDN010000274.1:0-6612 GCA_039591485.1 Gemmatimonadota bacterium | reverse complement strand
ACCTCGTCGTAAGCTGCTGCGTCCTTCTTCGCGGCAATCGTTCGTGCAAGCACCTTCGGCTCTGGCGCTTCGTCACTGCAGGTCTTGCCATCTTGCTCCATGACCGCCCGCGCCAGGGCGATCCAGAGCTGCGTCACCTCGGGGACATGCTCGCGGGCATCGGCCTCGGACATGTCGAGCAACTCGAGCGAACCATAGTCAACCGGGTAGAGCCTGATCGCCTGCCAGCCCGAGAGCCTCGCAGGATCACCGGTGCCGAGAGGGTCGTCGGATCGATCCGGATCCACGGCGAGCATGGAGAGCACTGCGTGCAACTCGCTCTCTGAGAGCCCGCGTTGGAATGAAACGGCGGCTAGCTGGTGGCGATGCAGCCGGACAGCCAGCTCTCGGAGGACGGCACTGTCCGGGTCGGTGGCCACACCGTCGATCAGCAGCCGGTCACGGGCGATGCCGATCGCGAGCCCCGGGCGTTCCGCGAAGAGTGGTTCCAGTCGGAGCAGTACCCGACCGGCCGCGGGGACCAGGGACGGATGGCCCTCGGGGTAGATCCCATGCTTGTTGAGCGCGATGGCGAGCTCGATTAAGAAGTCGCTCAGCTCGCGCGTCAGCGCACTCCGCTCTGCGCCCACGGAGAGCCTCCTGGAGGCTGCGAGTACGTGGGCAGGATGGAACGGCTACCTGCCCGCTGACCCTCCGGGTGCAGGCGCTGTGCCAGGATCGGGCGGGACGGGGACACCTTCCGGTCTGGGGGTCGGCGGCCCCAGTTTTTCCAGATCGATCGGCTCTTCCAGGTCACCCCCGGAGAGCGTCAGTGTGCCACCGCGGAGCGCGAAGTTGTAGGCAAGCCATTCGCCTCCGATGGCGAGGTACACCGGCGGACTCGGCCTCCCACGTCCCCGTCAAGTCTGGAGACCGGGACTGGGCCAACCCGACGGCGGGAACGACCGCAAGCATAAGGAACGACAAGACGAACCGCATAGGAGCAATCTCAAGTTATGGTCAAACAACAGGTTGCAGCCTCTATCGGCACTCCGGCGCTGATAATATCCCCCCCGACGGCCCGGATGGTGCGATTTGCACTTTGCATGGCTATCTGCATGGCCTTTCCCCTGGCGGCGCAGCAGGAGCGGGCCAATTCCGTCCGGCCGACCCATACCTATTCGATCGTGGCAATGGACTCCGCTTCGGGTCAACTGGGCGTGGCCGTCCAGTCCCACTGGTTCTCCGTCGGCAGCGTGGTGCCGTGGGTCGAGCCCGGCGTCGGGGCGGTGGCCACGCAGTCCTTCATCAATCCGACCTACGGCCCACGCGGACTCTACCTGATGCGGACGGGCACACCCGCGCACGATGCGCTCGCGGCGCTGCTCAGGGCCGATCCGGACTCGCAGGTTCGTCAGGTGGCGATGATCGACGCCCAAGGCCGCGTTGCAGCTCACACCGGATCGCGGAACATCCCGGCAGCTGGCCAATCCGTCGGCCGAGGGTACTCGGTTCAGGCCAACCTCATGCGGAACGGAACGGTGTGGGCGGCGATGGCGCGAGCGTTCGAGACCAGCGACGGTGATCTTGCCGAGCGACTACTCGTGGCCCTCGAAGCGGCCGAAGCGGCAGGCGGCGACATCCGAGGGCGGCAGTCGGCGGCCCTCGTGGTCGTCTCGGGTGACCGGTCGGATGCTGCGTGGTCACGCGTGTTCGACCTTCGGGTAGAGGACCACCCAGAACCACTCGCAGAACTGCGGCGGCTCCTTACGATCGCCCGCGCCTACAACGCCGCGACGGCCGGAGACGACTTCCTCACGGCCGGCCAGGTGGACAGTGCGCTCGCCAGCTATCGGCTTGCATCCGAGCTCCTGCCAGACTCCGCTACCAACGGCGAGTTGATCTACTGGGTTGCGGTAACGTTGGCTGACCTTGGCCGGGTCGAGGAGGCGATTCCGCTGTTCCGCCGTGCGTTTGCACAGGACGAAGCGTGGATGGAGCTGCTCGGCCGCCTCCCCGGTGCGGGTCTGCTCGGGGCGGATCAGGTGACGCTCGACCGGATCCTCACGGAGGCTGCACCGTAGCGGCTGCTCACCCACGATCCTCTCGGCACCCACGCTCAAGGGCGTCGCCCGCCGCTGATCGCGGCGAGACGCCGACCGGAGACGACATCGCTTCTGACCCGGCGATGGCCACGGAAATCCCGGGAGGCTCCCGGAAGACGCGAAGCGCCCCGGCCAATGCCGGGGCGCTTCGATACACCCACCGTTGATTGCGGTTGCTGCGCGGGCCTAGTACATCCCGCCCATGCCGCCCCCCGGCATCGGAGGCGCCTTCTCCTCCTCCTTCTTCTCGACCACCACACACTCGGTGGTGAGTAGCAGGCTGGCAACCGACGCCGCGTTCTGCAGCGCCGTGCGTGTGACCTTGGTCGGATCGATCACGCCGGCCTCCACCAGGTCCTCGTACTGATCGGTCCTGGCGTTGTAGCCGAAGTTCTTCTCCTTCGCATTGCGGATCTTCTCGACCACGATGGAGCCCTCGACCCCGGCGTTCAGGGCGATGATACGAGTAGGCTCCTCGAGCGCCCGACGGACGATCTCGATACCGACCTGCTCGTCGGCGTCGTCGCTCTTCATCTTGCCGAGGCCTGTCTGCGCCCTGAGCAACGCAACGCCGCCGCCGGGCACGATGCCCTCCTCGACGGCTGCACGTGTAGCGTGGAGTGCGTCCTCGACGCGAGCCTTCTTCTCCTTCATCTCGGTCTCGGTCGCCGCGCCGACGTTGATCACCGCGACGCCGCCTGCGAGCTTCGCGAGGCGTTCTTGCAGCTTCTCACGGTCGTAGTCCGAGGTGCTCTTGTCGATCGCCGCCTTTATCTCCTGAATCCGACCCTGGATCTTGTCGGCCTCACCAGCACCGTCGACGATCGTCGTGTTGTCCTTGTCGATGACAACGCGCTTTGCCCGACCCAGGTCGCTGAGGACCGCATTCTCCAGCTTGAAACCAAGCTCCTCGGAGATCACCGAGGGTGCTCCGGTCAGCGTTGCGATATCCTGCAGCATCGCCTTGCGGCGATCACCAAAGCCGGGAGCCTTGACCGAGCACACCTTGAGTGTGCCGCGCAGCTTATTGACGACCAGCGTCGCGAGCGCCTCACCCTCGATGTCCTCTGCGATGATCAGGAGAGGCTTCCCGGTCTGTGCGACCTTCTCGAGGACCGGAAGCAGGTCCTTCATCGCGGAGATCTTCTTGTCGTGGATCAGCAGGTACGCGTCCTCGAGCACCGCCTCCATCTTCTCCGGGTCGGTGACGAAGTAGGGGGAAAGATACCCGCGGTCGAACTGCATGCCGTCCACGGTCTCGAGCGTGGTCTCGAGACCCTTGGCCTCCTCCACGGTGATGACGCCGTCCTTACCGACCTTCTCCATCGCGTCCGCGATCAAGTCGCCGATCTCGTCGTCGTTGTTCGCCGAGATCGAGCCGACCTGTGCGATCTCCTTCTTGCCGGCCGTCGGCACTGAGAGCTTCTTCAACTCGCCGACCGTCTTTTCCACGGCTTTGTCGATGCCCCGTTTGATGGCCATCGGGTTGATGCCAGCCGTGACACTCTTCAGACCCTCCCGGAAGATCGCCTGCGCCAGGACTGTCGCCGTGGTGGTGCCGTCGCCGGCGACGTCCGACGTCTTGGTGGCAACCTCCTTGACCATCTGCGCGCCCATGTTCTGGACCGGATCTTCGAGCTCGACTTCCTTGGCGACCGTAACGCCGTCCTTGGTGACGGTCGGGCTGCCGAACTTCTTATCGATGACAACGTTCCTTCCCTTGGGGCCGAGGGTCACCTTGACCGCATCGGCCAACTGATCGACGCCCGACTTCAGCTGCGTGCGGGCATCGACGTCGAAATGCAGCTCTTTGCTTGCCATTGCTCGCTCTACCTCCTCGACGTCACTCGAAGACTGCGAGGACGTCCGATTCCTTGATGATCAGGAGCTCGTCGTCGCCGAGGCGCACCTCGGTGCCCGCATACTTGGAGTACAGGACCTTGGCACCCACGCTGAGATCCATGGGCACCCGCTCGCCCTTCTCGTACCTGCCCGGACCGACCGCCAGGATCTCGCCCTGGAGGGGCTTCTCCTTGGCCGTGTCAGGGATGTACAGGCCGCCCCGCATCTGTTCCTCCTCCTCCAGCGGCCGGACGACGACCCGGTCGCCGAGAGGCTTGACGTTCAGGGAGCCTTTGCTCTTGGTGGCCATAACCGATGCCTCCGATAGCTAATGTGTTGCTCGGCCTAAGCTTAGATTGCACTAGCACTCGCTTGGACAGAGTGCTAATGGCGCGAATAATAAAGCGCTCTTCGGCGCTGTCAAGCCTGAAGCCAACGGCGCGTCAGTTGAGGATGCGCCGGACGCCGACCCAGCGCTGCTGCCACCAGCGGCTGTCTGGATCGTCTGCCACGAGGCTCGACAGACGAACGCCGGACGAGGAGCTGTGGATGAAGTCACCCTCCCCGACGTACAGGCCGACGTGGCTCACCCCCGATCCCCCCGCAGCGAAGGTCAGCACGTCGCCAGGCGTCAGGGCGGTCACGGTCCGGTCGTGCGCGGACCCCATCCGCGCCTGATCGCGCGAGGTGCGCGGCAGCACGATACCGTGCTGACCGTAGGCCCACTGAATGAGCCCGGAGCAGTCGTATCCGTTCTCGTCGTTTCCGCCCCACCGGTATGGCGTGCCCATGGCGCCCAGGGCGGTCTCGACAATCGAGGCCGCCACGCGCACGGACTCCTCCGACGACGGTGTACCCGTCGGTGGCCCAGTGGGTGGCGGAACTGGTGCCGTCGTCGGTGGACGGTCTGAGGGGTTGGGGCGCCGGACGTCCCCGCCGATCAGGATTCTGCCCTGTAGTTGGAAGCCGTCGCGGTCGTCCGGGTTCCCGTTCCAGAAGCCGCTCACGTCCGTATCCTCCAGGCGGTAGCGGACCTCGATCCCGAGAGCGAGGAACGATAGGAATCGCAGCGTATAGCCGATGCCAGCACTCCACGCGGCGTCGACGTTGCCGTCGGAGTGGCGGACACCCAACCCGGCCGCACCGATGCCGTAGAGGCCACGCTGGCTCCGCCCCAGGAGCACGGACAGCTCGCCACCCGTGCTAGTGCGATCGACGATGGCCCTGCTGTCGTCCACATGCACTCCGGCGAGGCCGAGACTCAAGGGCCCGATCACTGGTGTGTGATAGGTGAGCGTATAGAGCCGTGCGGAGGCGTCGTGCCACCACCACCCGTACGCCGCATCCAGGCTCTGGCCGCGGACGACCGGAGGCGCGGAGAGGAGAGTCAGCAAGGCGCCGGTGGCGGCGGCGCGAACGGAGATGCGCAGGGAACGGGGCACGATAGGCAACTGGAATTGTAGAAGGCGGCTGCGTGACGGTCAACGCGCCGGCCGCGCTCTTGACTGGCATTGACGGGCCGGCTAACTACCGCCCCATGCCTTCCGTGACCGTCACGCGGCGCGTCCACTTCAATGCCGCGCACCGCCTCCACAACCCCGCCCTCAGCGACGAAGAGAACAGGCGGATCTTCGGCGCCTGCAACAACCCGAACTATCACGGGCACAACTATGAGCTCGAGGTGTCCGTGACGGGCGAGGTCGATCCGCTCACGGGATACGTGGTCGACCTTGGCAACGTGAAGGCGATCGTCGAGGATCTGGTGCTGTCGCGCCTCGATCACCGCAACCTGAATCTTGACGTTCCAGACTTCGCGGAGCTCAACCCCACGACCGAGAACCTCGTCGTCGTGATCTGGCAACTGCTCGAGGGGCGTCTCCCGGGCACGCTCACGCGACTGGTGCTGTGGGAGACGCCCCGCAACTCAGTAACCTACGAAGGCCGCTAGGCCGTCGAGCGTCGGCGCCTCAGAGGTCGGGCCACAGCGAGCCGAACGCGCCCGCAGTGAGGCACGCATACACCAGCGACTCGACGAACAGCTTCGCCGTCGATGTCCACGGTTTTCCGAACCAGATGGAGTCCGGCACGGCCGCGAAGAAATGGGCGGTCCATGCCACCGCCCCGGTTACCCGGAACACCGCGAGGTAATGCGCCCCGGGGGCGAGGGTGCGGCTCGCGAGGTAGGCGACGAGGACGCCAACGATCAGGTAGTAGAGGAACGACAATAGCATGGGTTTCGCCATGCCGGGACGGCCAGGGGGAAGCACACGTACGAACGCAACCGGGCCTTCCTCCATCTTCCGTACGTAGTCGGGATCCTTCATGGCCGCGGCGTCCTGCGCGTAGGGCACGACGTACTCGGCCGGGGCCGCACGGAGCGCAGCGCGGGCCGCGTCTTCGTCAGGCAGGCCCGCAAACTCCTTTCGGCGATGCGGCATCACCGTCCATACCACGGCGCTCGCGACCCACACGAGCACTGCCGACAACACGATTGGCACCCACAGGGAGGTTATCGTAATCATCGATCCTGCTCCGTCGGGAGGGAGAAGAGGTCCGGACAAAATACGGCCCGGCGCCGGAGGCGCCAGGCCGTACAGAGCGTCCAGGGGGGGCTGCCGGGATCGCTACAGCTCGACCACCGCCATCGTCGACCGCACGGCCTCGGCGGATTTCTCCAACGCCGCCA
>JBDHDN010000273.1:0-5805 GCA_039591485.1 Gemmatimonadota bacterium | reverse complement strand
TACTGCCGGCAGCATCTCCCTGGCGGTCCTTGATTGGAGAACGACCGTAGGTGACCGAGATCGGATCACGCCCCTCTCCTCACCCCGCTGCGAAACGTACCGCGTGACGCCGATGATCGTAACGCCGCCGTGTGCGCTCCAGCCCTCGCGCGCACAGCTTGCGTGCGCGGGTTCGCAAGACGGGTACGCATGGGATATCATCCGTCCACCGGCGAGTCGTGCGCCTGGCGTGCGTCGGGGCCTCGTCGCCGTCCATCCCACGGACAGGAATGGTGTCTCCAATGCCTGCCAGATTTCTTCTCCTCGTCGTCCTCTGGAGCGTCGCCGTGCAGCCCGCCCTCAGCGGTCAGGTCGAGCCCACCATCCGCAGCACGCTGCAGACCGTGGAGATTCACTCCGGTCGCGTCGATACGATCCACAGCGAGGCCCGACATTTCGAGGCACCGAACTGGTCGCACGACGGGCAGCACTTCATCGTCAACAGCGCAGGGCGGCTGTACCGTCTGCGCAGTGACGGCATCAGTGGGCTCACCGAGATCCCTACGGGATTCGCCACCCGGTTGAACAACGATCATGGGATCTCTCCCGACGGGACGTACCTGGCCCTGAGCCATCATGCCGACGAGCACATTGCCGATCCGGAGCAGGCGTGGCTCGCGTCGAGTATCTACATCATGCCGATCGATGGCGGTGCCCCACCGATCAAGGTCACGACGAAGGCCCCGAGCTTCTGGCACGGTTGGTCACCCGACGGTCGTACGCTGGTCTACACGGCGCTGCGCGATGGCCAATGGGACATCTTCGCCATCCCGGTGAGCGGCGGAGATGAGGTGCGCCTGACGAGCTGCCCCGGGCTCGATGACGGCCCCGAGTACGCGCCCGACGGGGCGTACATCTACTACAACTCGTTCTGCAGCGGTACGATGGCGATCTGGCGCATGCGCCCGGACGGCACCGAGCCAGAGCAGCTCACGCACGACACGTACTCGAACTGGTTTCCGCACCCTTCACCCGATGGGCGGTGGGTCGTGTTCCTCAGCTACCTCGACGACCAGGGCGAGGAGCATCCGTTCGGTCGGCAGGTGAAGCTGCGGCTGATGGACGTCCGTGACGGCTCAGTGCGCGACCTGACCGCGTCCTTCTTCGGCGGTCAGGGCACCATCAACGTCCCCTCATGGTCGCCGGACAGCCGCCGCGTGGCGTACGTGACCTACGAGCGATTCTGAGCGAGGCGCGCTCTGACGGGCGCCTGGCACCGCCGGCAGGCGGGCGCCTGAGGTGCTCACACGACGCCCGCGGCCGTCACACGGTCGAGAATGCGGGCATTGAGCAGTCCCTCGTCGGGACCCAGGAGCGGGGGAGCTCCGCCACGGATCGCCACGCAAAAGTCCTCCACCTCCATGCGGAACGTGCTCACCGGCTCGAATGTCACGACCTGCTCCCGCTGCTCGGTCCGCACGGTGAGGCGCGGCGGCCGCTGCCACGTGACGAACGGCTCGGTGAGGTCGATCGCACCGTCGGTCCCGACGAGCGTCACCCGCTGCGAGGGTCCGCTCTCGAACCCGCAGGACACCACGGCATGTGTCCCGGACGCATACTCCAGCACCGCCGTCGTGCTCGTATCGATGCCGCGCTCGGCATCGAGTCGCGCCCACGCACGGACGTTTTGCGGCACGTCTCCCAGAAACAGGCGCGCGACGTTCACGCAGTAGCACCCGACATCGAGCAGCGCACCGCCGCCCCACGCCGGCCGCATGCGAACGTCGGACGGGTCCGTCAGGAGGACGCGGAACGACGCCTCGACCACCGTGAGATCGCCGATGGCACGCGCGTGCACGAGGCGCTGCGCCTCGCGAAGTTGCGGGTGATAGCGGTACATGAACGCTTCCATGAGCAGACACCCGCTCACGTCGGCTGCGGCGACCATCTCCTCGCACTCTTCGGCCGTCCGGCCGAGCGGCTTTTCGCAGAGCACATGGGCGCCACGCGCGAGCGCCGCGAGCACCAGTTCCCTGTGCAGCCCGTTGTGCGTCGCGATGTAGACCGCATCCACACTCGGATCCTGCAGGAGCGCGTCGTACGAGTCGTAGGCCCGCTGCGGGCCAAGGGCCTCCGCGCGACGCTTCTCCCTGCTGGCCGCGGCCCACAGGAAGGCCCGGTCGGTGCTCAGGATTGCCGGCACGACGTGCGTTCGGGCGACCCGACCGGCGCCGATGACGCCGAACCGTACGTGGGATGAAGTCATGGGAACCGTCGCGGGTCGTGAGTGTGCAGTGTCGGAGAGACTCCGCCCATATACGGCTCGCACGATGTGTCCGCAAGAGCGTCGCGGTGGTGCACGGTGCGCGGGCGCGAGGCGGGGGCCCTCGTCACCGGCCCTACCCTCTGCGGTGCTCTTTCGGTCCTCGGTCGCTTGGGCGTAAGATTCATGGCGGTTCGGCGGCGGGACGGCTGTGCAGTCGACGGGACGTACGGTCGCTGCGACGGGCACCGGGCCGCTCACCCAGTACTCGCGACGTCGCGATCGCCCCTACCACCCGGGCCTTCGCGACCTGATCGAACCCACGACGTGAAGGACGCGACCATGAAGCGGATCCACCTCCAGCGCGCTCTGGCGCTCGCGTTGCCGCTCATTGCTCTGCACGGCTGCGAACGTGGTCCGCGATGGAGCGAAACCGAGTCGGGGATCATGCGGACCGTGACCAATCGAGGTGGCCGCACCTTGGGGTACGTGACGACGTCGGGCGTCACCCTGCTCATTGACGATGGCTTCGCCTTCAAGGATCTGAACGGCAACGGCACGCTGGACCCGTACGAAGACTGGCGCCGCTCCGCCGACGAGCGGGCGCGCGACCTGGCCTCCCGGATGTCCGTGGAGCAGATCGCGGGGCTCATGCTGTACAGCGCGCACCAGGCGATCCCGGCATCTCGGGGGTGGTTTCCCAGCACGTACGGCGGCGCGCCGTTCGACTCGAGCGGCGCGAGCTCCTGGGATCTGACCGACCAGCAGCGGGACTTCCTGACGAACGACGACCTGCGGCACGTACTGATCACGACCGTGGAGAGCCCTGCGGTGGCGGCGCGCTGGAACAACGAGGTCCAGGCGCTGGTGGAGGGCATCGGCCTCGGCATTCCGGCCAACAACAGCTCGGATCCGCGGCACGAGCCGCAGGCGACGGCCGAATTCAACGCGGGTGCGGCAGGGGAGATCTCGCTGTGGCCGAGCTCGATCGGGCTCGCGGCGACCTTCGATCCCGACCTGGTACGGCAGTTCGGCGACATCGCCTCGAAGGAGTATCGCGCGCTGGGCATCGCCACCGCACTCTCGCCGCAGATCGACATCGCCACGGATCCCCGCTGGTTCCGGTTCGGTGGCACCTTCGGCGCCGACCCCTCCCTCGCGACGGACATGGCGCGCGCGTACGTCGACGGGTTCCAGACTTCCGCGGGCGATGCGGAGCGTGCCGGGGGTTGGGGATACGAGAGTGTGAACGCCATGGTCAAGCATTGGCCGGGCGGGGGCAGCGGCGAGGCCGGCCGCGACGCACACTACGGCTTCGGGAAGTACGCCGTCTATCCCGGCGACAACTTCGACACCCACCTGCTGCCGTTTACGCAGGGCGCCTTCGACCTGGCAGGTGAGACGGGCATGGCGGCGGCCGTGATGCCGTACTACACCATCTCGTTCAACCAGGATACCGTGTACGGCGAGAACGTGGGGAACGCCTTCAGTACCTACATCATCAAGGATCTGCTGCGAGGCGTCTACGGCTTCGACGGCGTGGTGTGCACCGACTGGGGGGTCACGCGTGAGCACGAGCGCATGGACCAGTTCGGCGCCACCCCGTGGGGCGTCGAGGGGCTCACCGAGGCGGAACGGCACTACAAGGCGCTGATGGCGGGCGTGGATCAGTTCGGCGGCAACAACGACGCCGGGCCCGTCATCGAGGCGTACGACATGGGCGTGCGCGAGCACGGGGAGGAGTTCATGCGTGCCCGGTTCGAGGCGTCCGCGGTCCGTCTGCTTCGCAACATCTTCCGCACCGGCCTGTTCGAAAACCCGTATCTGGACGCCGAGGAAACCGCGGGGACGGTGGGGAACCCGGAGTTCATGCGGGCCGGATACGAGGCGCAACTGAAGTCGCTGGTCCTGCTGAAGAACCAGAACGGCGCGCTGCCGCTGGCGCAGGGGACCGTCGTGTACGTGCCGCAGCGTCACGTCCCGGCGCGTACGGACTTCTTCGGCAACCGGACCCCCGCCCGGGCAGAGGATCCGATCGATCTGGAGATCGCTGGTCGCTACGTGACCGTGACCGACGATCCGGACGCCGCCGACGCGGCGCTCGTCATCATCAACGAGCCCGGTGGCAGCGGGGGCTTCGGCATGCAGACCGGCTACGATCGGGAGGACGTGGCGGCGGGTGGCAACGGATACGTGCCGATCAGCCTGCAGTACGGCCCGTACACGGCCACCCATGCCCGAGCCACGAGTGTCGCCGGAGGAGATCCGCTCGAGACGTTCACGAACCGGTCCTATCGGGGGAAGACGGTCACAACCGCGAACGCCAGCGACCTACAACTGGTCCTCGATACGCGCGCGGCCATGCCCGAGAACCCGGTCATCGTCGTCCTCCACACGTCACGCCCAACCGTGGTCGCCGAGTTCGAGCCCAGTGCCGACGCGTTCCTCGTCAGCTTCGGCGTGCAGGATCAGGCACTCTTGGACATCCTGACCGGCGCGGCGGAGCCGTCGGGTCTCCTCCCCCTGCAGATGCCGGCACACATGCGTACGGTCGAGGAGCAAGCGGAGGACATCCCCCTCGACATGGAGCCGCACGTCGACACCGCCGGCAACGCGTACGACTTCGCCTTCGGGATGAGCTGGTCGGGAGTGATCGACGATGCCCGTACAGCTCGCTACGGACGCGCACGATCCGCGGCCGAGCGCACGCCATGAGCACACCGCCAGGGTGATGGCGCGCACGTGACCTCGCATCCGATTCGGATCTGACCCAAGCAGGAGCACAGAGTCCCATGGACCGCAGACGTTTCTTCGAGCATTCCGGCATTGCCCTGGGTTCCCTGGCGGCCACGCGCACGCTCGCGGCGTGCGCTCGACCTGCCACCACCGGCCAACCCAATGCCGGCATCGGCATCTGTGACTGGAACCTGGGCGAGATGTGCGACCCGGAGGCGATTCCGCGGGCCCGCGAGGCAGGTCTCAACGGCATTCAGGTGAGTTTGGGACGTAATCCCGACGAGATGATCCTGCGCGATGCAACGGTGCGTGCCCGCTATGCGGAGCTCGGTCGTCAGCACGGGATAACGCTGCATTCGGTGGCGCTCGGTCTCTTGAACGGCAATCCACTGGCGGAGCAGCCGCGTGCCGCCGTTTGGGTGATCGACGCCATCGAGGCTGCCGTCGCCCTCGGCGCGTCGAACGTCCTCATGGCATTCTTCGGCAACGGCGATCTGCGGTTCCGCGACGAACGAGGGGAGTTCGTCAACGAGTCGGGGGGAGCGTTCGCCGAGTACCGGCTGGACGAGACGAAGATCACCAGCGTGGTGGATACGCTGCGGCAGATCGCACCGCGCGCCGAGGACGCCGGTGTCGCGCTCGGGCTGGAGAACACCATCACCGCCCGGCAGAACCTCGAGATCATGGAGCGCGTCGGCTCCGACGCCCTGATCGTCTACTACGACGTCGGCAACTCGACGGGGAACGGCTACGACGTGCCGGGCGAGCTTCGCCTGCTCGGTAACGACCGGATCTGTGAGGTACACCTGAAGGACTGGAACACACCG
>JBDHDN010000272.1:0-7294 GCA_039591485.1 Gemmatimonadota bacterium | reverse complement strand
TGCTTCTTGCGGTGCTGGCTCGTCTCCTGCTCGACCGCCACGCGCAACTCGTCGGACAGGGCGTCCACGTCCAGCCGGTTGAGCAGCTCGCGCACCGCGGGCGCCCCAATGTCGGCGCGGAAGCCCTTGTCGCCCTCCTCACGCGCCTTGCGCCTGAGCTCGAGGTAGCGCTCCTCGTCGAGCAACTCGAGCGGCTTGACCTCCTGCTCGCCCGGCTCGATCACCACGTAGTTCGTGTAGTAGATCACGCGCTCGAGGTCGCGCAGCGTGAGATCGAGCAGGTTGCCCATCGGGCTCGGCAACGTCTTGAAAAACCAGATATGCGCCACGGGCACGGCCAGCTCGATGTGCCCCATCCGCTCGCGGCGAACCTTGGACAGGGTCACCTCCACACCGCAGCGGTCACACACGACGCCGCGGTACCGGATGCGCTTGTACTTGCCGCAGTGGCACTCCCAGTCCTTGACCGGCCCGAAGATCCGCTCGCAGAACAAACCGTCCTTCTCGGGCTTGAACGAGCGGTAGTTGATCGTCTCGGGCTTGACGACCTCGCCCCACGACCACCAATCCCGCTGGCCCTGGAGGGCGAGACGCTCGCGCTCCTTGGTGTCCTTCGGACCCCGGATCTCCTCCGGACTGGCGATCCGGATCTGGATGAAATCGAAGCTCGAGCCTCGTGCGTCACGCGTGCTGCGGAAATCGATCATGTCCTACTCCTCGCCTTCTTCGGTAACGCCGAGCGTGACCTTGAGTCCCAGGGCCTGGAGTTCCTTCACCAGCACGTTGAAGGACTCGGGCGTTCCCGGTTCCGGGAGATTCTGTCCCTTCACAATGGCCTCGTAGACACGGCTCCGTCCGTTCACGTCGTCGGACTTGACCGTCAGCATCTCCTGTAACGTGTGGGCGGCACCGTAGGCCTCGAGCGCCCACACCTCCATCTCACCGAAGCGTTGACCGCCGAACTGCGCCTTGCCGGCCAGCGGCTGCTGCGTCACCAGGCTGTACGGCCCGATTGAGCGGGCGTGGATCTTGTCGTCCACCAGGTGGGAGAGTTTCATCATATAGATCGAGCCGACCGTGACCTCGGACGAGAACCACTCACCCGTCCGTCCGTCGCGTAGACGGACCTTGCCGGCCGGTTGGAGCCCGGCGAGCTGCAGCAGTTCCTCAGCGGCCTGCTCCACCTGCATACCGCTCTTGGGACCGAGGGCCGACGCGAGCCCAGGCAGGCCGGAGTGCTGAAGCATCGGACCGGCGTCATCCTTGAGCAGTTTGTCGGCTTCCTTGAGTGAGGCCTTGTAGCTGTCGCGCTCCGACTTCGACGGCGCTTCGTCGCCCTCGGTTTCGAGCAGCGCCTCGTGGTGCGTGCGCTGCCGATCCAGCTCGAGACGACGGCGCTCCGCCATCTCCCGCGCCGCCCGCTCGATGAAGTCTCGGACCCCATGGAACAGGTCGCCGGGGAACGCCGCCTCGAGGTGCAGGGCGTTGGCTGCCCACCTGAGGCCCGCCAGCCGGAGCAGAACACCGACTTCGGACTCGTTCGCTCCCTGAAAGACCGGCGTCTCCGCCCGGAAGCCGAGGATCCGGGCGCACCACCCCAGATGGGTCTCCAGGATCTGGCCGACGTTCATCCGGCTCGGAACGCCGAGCGGATTGAGCACGATGTCGACCGCCTCGCCGTCGGGGAGGAACGGCATGTCCTCCTCGGGCACGATGCGTGCGATGATCCCCTTGTTGCCGTGACGGCCCGCCATCTTGTCGCCGACCGCGATCTTCCGCTTCTCGGCGAGATACACCTTGACGAGCTGGATCACGCCCGGCGGCAGCTCGTCCGGCTGGAGGATCTTGTCGATCTGGTCCTCCGCCTTCTCTTCCACCCGAGCACGCTCACGACCCGCGGCATCGATCGCTGCCCGTACGCGGTCGTTGGTCGTCTTGACCTTCACCCGCAGCGTCTTGAGATCGACGTCGGAGAAGTTCACGTCCGCAAGCACCGAGGCCGTGAGCTTCGTCCCCTCCTCGAAGTACTGCTCGACCGTGCCCTCCTTGAGCATGACGGCCACCTCCTGCCCCTGCAGGAGATCCTGCAGCTCGTCGAACAGAGCCGCCGTGATCCGCGCCTTCTCCTCGTTCTCGAGCCGCCGGACGTCGCCGATACGCTCGCCACGGTCCTTCTCGACGACCTGATCCTCGATGCGCGAGAAGATTTTGACGTCGATGACCACGCCCTCCATGCCCGGGGGCACCTTGAGTGACGAGTCCTTCACGTCCTTCGCCTTCTCACCGAAGATCGCCGTCAGGAGTTTCTCCTCAGGCGACAACTCGGTCTCACCCTTCGGTGTGATCTTGCCGACGAGGATGTCGCCCGGTGTCACGTGGGCACCGATCCGGACGATGCCGCGCTCATCGAGGTCGACCAGTGCCTCTTCCGACACGTTGGGGATCTCGCGCGTGATCTCTTCCTGTCCGCGCTTCGTATCCCGCACGTGCAACTCGAGCTCCTGGATGTGGATCGACGAGTAGGTGTCGTCCTTCACCAGTCGCTCGGAGATGACGATCGCGTCCTCGAAGTTGTGGCCGTACCACGGCATGAACGCCACCGTGACGTTCGCGCCGAGCGACAGGGTGCCGCGGTCCGTGCTGGGGCCGTCGGCGACAACGTCGCCTGCCGCGACCGTGTCGCCCACCTGCACGAGGGGCCGCTGGTTGATGGCGGTGTCCTGGTTGGTTCGCCAGAACTTCTTGAGCCGGTAGCGGTCGTGCTGGAGGAGTCGGGCGAGCGGCGCCTCACCGGATCCCTGCGTCGCTTGCCGACCTGTATCGATGATGATCTCGTCGGCAGTCACCTTACTGACCACGCCGTCCCGCCGCGCCACCACGACGGCCCCCGAGTCCGAGGCCACCTTCCCCTCGAGCCCGGTGCCCACCAGCGGAGCCTGCGGGAACAGGAGGGGCACGGCCTGCCGCTGCATGTTGCTGCCCATGAGCGCGCGGTTGGCGTCGTCGTGCTCGAGGAACGGAATCAGCGCGGCCGCGATCGACACGAGCTGCTCCGGGGCCACGTCCATGAAGTCGATGCGGCCCGGGGACAGCAGTGGGTAGTCATCCCGCTTGCGGCACAGCGCGGTCTCGTTCACGAACTTGCCGTCGTCATCGAGCGGCGCGTTTGCCTGCGCGACCGCAAACTCCTCCTCCTCGGAGGCCGACAACCAGCGGATGTCCATGCCGACCACACCTCCGCTCACCGCTCGGTACGGCGTCTCGATGAAACCGAGTGGGTTGACGCGAGCAAACGTCGAGAGGCTCGTGATCAGACCGATGTTCGGGCCCTCCGGCGTCTCGATCGGACACATCCGGCCGTACTGCGGGTAGTGCACGTCCCGCACCTCGAAGCCGGCCCGCTCCCGCGTGAGACCGCCGGGCCCCAACGCGCTCAGCCGACGCTTGTGCGTCAGTTCGGCGAGCGGATTGGTCTGGTCCATGAACTGTGACAGCTGCGAGCTGCCGAAGAACGCCTGGATCACCGCACTCACGGTCCTGGCGTTCACGAGATCGTCCAGGGTGATCTTCTCCGGATCGTTGTTGATGCTCATCCGCTCTTTGATGAGCCGTGCCATGCGGGAGAGACCAACCGAGAATTGGTTCGCGATCAACTCGCCGACGGTACGCACCCGGCGGTTGCCGAGGTGATCGATGTCGTCGGTATAGCCGCGCCCCTCGGACAGCTCCAGCAGGTACCGCACGATGGCGACGAAGTCCTCCTTCGTCAGCACCGTGTGATCGGCCGGGACATTCACCTTGAGCCGCTGGTTGATCTTGTACCGCCCGACCCGACCCAGATCGTAGCGCTTCGGATTGAAGAACAGCCGCTCGAGCGCCTGCCGCGCCGTTTCCAGGTTCGGCGCCTCGCCGGGCCGGAGCAGCGAGTAGATCTGCTCCAGTGCGTCGGCCTCGGTACTGGTGGGATCCTTGGCCAGCGTATTCTTGATGATCGGCGACTCACCACGGGTGGACGTGATGAGCACGTCGACCTTGTGGGCGCCGGCTTTGACCAGCTTCTTGCGGAGCGTCTCGGAGACCTCCTTGCCAGCTTCGGCAAGAAGCTCCCCGGTGTCGGGGTCCGGCACGTCGAAGGCGAGCACGAGCTTCTCGGGATGCTCCCTGACGGTCGTCGGCCGGTCCTCGTCACGCAGGTCGACGATCGCATAGCGGGCGAAGACCTGCACCTGCTTGATCCCGGCCTTGCGGAGCGCGTTGTACCGCTCCGGCGTGAGCTCGTCACCCTCCCGCCCCAGCGGCTCACCGTCGGGCTCCTCGGGATTCGGCACCTCCTCGGCGAGCAACGCAGCGAGCACCGCGCGGCGGAACGCCCGATCATCGCGCTTGGCGGTCAGGTCGAGCGTCCGCGTCGCATAGAACAGGCGCAGGACCTCACTGTTGCTGCCGTACCCCAGCGCCCGCAGCAGCGCGGTCGCCGGGAATTTCTTCCGCTTGTCGATGTGCACGAAGACGACGTCGTGGATGTCGACGGTAAACTCGACCCACGAGCCGCGGAACGGGATGATCCGAGCGCTGTTCAGCCGCTGGCCGTTCGGGTGGACGGTCTCCTCGAACACGACACCGGGAGAGCGGTGCAACTGCGACACCACCACCCGCTCCGCACCGTTGATGACGAACGTCCCGAGTGGGGTCAAGATCGGCAGCTCGCCGAGGTAGACCTCCTTCTCGATGATGTTCTTCGGCCGCTGCGTGCCTCCTTCGAGCGTCTCGTTGATCACGAGTCGCAGCGTGGCTTTGAGCGACGCCGAATAGGTCATGTCCCGCTCGATGCACTCCTCGACCGAGTACTTCGGATCACCGAGGGAGTACTTCACGAATTCCAGCGAGTAGTTCCCGTTCACGTCGGCGATCGGGAACACCTCCTGAAACACGCGCTCGAGCGACATATCGACGTGTTCCGACTCCTCGACCGGACGGAGGAACGCGTCGAAGGACCGCGTCTGGATGTCCAGCAGGTGCGGCATGGGCATGCCGGGCTGCAGCTTGGCGAACGAAATGGTCGGCAACGGCTGGGTCATCGCAATTCCTCACGCAGCGCAAACGGCCCCGCGCAGACGTCCCCCCCCGGGGCCGTGTGCGAGATCGGGGCTCGTGTGCGAGCAGGGTTTTCGGCGTTACGTCGGTACATACCGTCTCGGCTGAAGTCGTGGCGTCACTCCGGTCCCGCCGGCGGCGGACCGTGCCGCCCGCTACTTCAACTCGACGGTCGCGCCCTGCTCCTCGAGCTTGGCCTTCGCGGCCTCGGCCTCTTCCTTCGAGACGCTTTCCTTCACCGGCTTGGGCGCACCGTCCACCAGGTCCTTGGCCTCCTTGAGGCCGAGGGACGTGAGCTCGCGGACGGCCTTGATGACCTGGATCTTCTTCGAGCCCGCGTCCGTGAGCATCACCGTGAACTCGGTCTGCTCCTCGGCAGCCTCGGCGCCGGCGGCGTCGCCACCGCCGGGGGCGGCGGCCGCCACCGGCGCCGCGGCGACGGTGACATTGAACTTCTCTTTGAACGCCTCGACCAGGTCGGCCAGGTCCGTGACGGACATGTTGCCGATCGCCTCGAGGATCTCGTCCTTACTCAGGGTCTTGGTAGCCATGCTGTGTCTCTCTTCTCGTCCTTATGGGAACTCAGGCACCGGCGCGTTGGGCGCGCAGCGCCTCAACCGCACCAACGAACTGATACAGCAACGCACTGACCGCGCCGGCGAAGCCCTGCAGCGGTCCCTGCATCGCCCCGGCGAGCTGCCCCAGCAACTCCTCGCGTGACGGCAGGGTGGCCAGTCGCTTGATCTCTTCAGGCCCGAGCCGGCGGCCTTCCACGAGCGCCGACTTGAGCGTCAGGGCCTCGTGCTCCTTCTGGAACGCCGCCAGCACTTTGGCCGCAGCCACCGGCTCCTCGCCCGCCAGCACCAGGGCCGTCGGCCCGGTCAGGTCGGATTCGAGCCCGGTCACCGACGCGGAGGCCATGGCCCTCAGCACCAGCGTGTTCTTCACGACCACGTACTCGACACCGACGTCCCGGAGCTTGCGGCGCAAATCCGTCATCGGTTTGACGGCAAGCCCCTTGAAGTCGGTCAGGTACAGATTCGGCGACTGCTGGAGCTGCTCGGTCAGCCGCGCGACGACATCCTGCTTCTTCTCCTGGTTCATCGGTACCCCGCCGGATCCACCGCGATGCCGGGGCCCATCGAACTCGACACCGTGATCGAGCGGATGTAGGTCCCCTTCGCCGCCGCGGGCTTCGCCCGGACGACCGCATCCATGAAGGTGTTCATGTTCTCCCGCAGGCTCGTGTCCGGGAACGACACCTTGCCGATCGGCGCGTGGAGGTTGCCCGTCTTGTCCACGCGAAACTCGATCTTCCCGGCCTTGACTTCGCGCACCGCCCGGTCGACCTCCATCGTCACCGTGCCGGACTTCGGATTGGGCATGAGACCGCGCGGGCCCAGGATGCGGCCGAGCTGGCCGACCTGCCCCATCATGTCGGGCGTCGCGATCACCACGTCGGTCTCGAGCCACCCTCCCTTGATCCGCTCGACGTATTCGGCCCCGACGAAGTCCGCGCCGGCGGTCTCGGCTTCCTTGGCCTTGTCACCCTGGGCGATGACCAGCACTCGGATCGTCTTCCCCGTGCCGTGCGGGAGGACCACCGTGCCACGCACGATCTGGTCGGCGTGCCGTGGATCCACCCCGAGGTGCACCGCGATGTCGACCGACTCGTCGAACTTCGCGAACGCAGCGGCCTTCACGGTGTCGAGCGCGTCGCTCGGCTCGTAGAGCTTCCCGCGCTCGACCTTCTCGGCCGCCGCCCGGAACTTCTTGCCCGTGGCCGGCATCAGCCCTTCACCTCGATGCCCATCGACCGGGCCGTGCCCGCGATGATCCGCATGGCCCCCTCGATGTCGTTCGCGTTGAGATCGGGCATCTTCGTCTCGGCGATCTTGCGCACCTGCGCCTGCGTCACCGAGCCCACCTTTTCGCGGTTCGGCATGCCCGACGCCTTGTCCAATCCCGCCTCCTTCTTGAGCAGCACGGCTGCCGGCGGGGTCTTGGTGATGAAACTGAAGCTGCGGTCGGCGAAGACCGTCAACTCGACCGGGATGATCATCCCCGGCTGCGACTGGGTCTGCGCGTTGAACTGCTTGCAGAAATCCATGATGTTGACGCCGTGCGGACCCAGCGCGGTGCCAACTGGGGGAGCAGGTGTCGCCTGGCCGGCGGGCACCTGCAGCTTGACGAATGCCGC
>JBDHDN010000271.1:0-5859 GCA_039591485.1 Gemmatimonadota bacterium | reverse complement strand
CGATGGGCGGGCGCTCTACTTCCGGAGCGCCAACGGGTCGGCCATCGAATCCGCCGACATGAGCCGCGGGCCGAGCTCCGTTGCGCGACGGACGCTGCTCACCTTACCCGAACAGAACGACTACGAGGCGAATGCGCGGAACCGGCTGATCGACGTCGCGCCGGACGGGCGGTTCGTGATGATCCAGCGGACCGGCACCCCCGACGTGTCCGGGGATCTCGTCGTCGTCCAGCACTGGTTCAGGGAACTGAGGGGGAAGATGGACCAGTGAGCATCCTTCGCCCGGGCGGCACGGCCGTGCCGACGGTCGGTGGCGGATTCCTCGCAACAGTGGCAATGCGGCTTTTACTCATCAACAGCAGGAGAGAAAAACGATGAATGTCGGAACGGAGCTGATTCTGGTTACCGGAGCCACCGGCCAGCAGGGTGGGGCGACCGCGCGCGAGTTGCTTGCAGCGGGACACAAGGTTCGGGCCATGACTCGTAAGCCCGACGGCGAGGCGGCGCGGGCGCTTGCGGCACTCGGCGCGGAGATCGTGAAGGGTGATCTCGACGACGCCGACTCACTCACGGCAGCGATGGACGGGGCGTGGGGCGTGTTTGCGGTCCAGAACACGTGGGAGGCCGGTGTCGAGCAGGAGGAAGTGCAGGGAATGAGACAGATCGAGGTTGCGAAGGAGGTCGGTGTTCCGCATTACGTCTACGCCTCGGTGCAGTCGGCGGAGCGGAACACGGGCATCCCGCACTTCGACAACAAGGGTCGCGTCGAGGCGGCGGTCGAGGCGGCGGGGTTCCCGTCGTACGTGATTCTCCAGCCCGTGTTCTTCATGGAGAATCTCGTGACCCCGTGGTTCAAGCCCGCGATCGACGAGGGGACTCTCGCCGTCGGGATCAAACCGGATACGCCGTTGCAGATGGTCGCCGTCGCGGACATCGGCAAGTACGGCAAGCTCGCGTTTGAGCAACATGCCGAGCTCGACGGCCGGCGCATCGGGATCGCCGGTGACGAGCTCACGATGCTGGCGACTGCCGAGATCATCTCGCAGCATGCGGGCCATACGGTCACCCACTTCCAGGTACCGATCGAAGAGGTCCGGAAGTTCAGCGAGGACTTTGCCATCATGCTGGAGTGGTTCGACAGCACCGGGTACAGCGTCGACATCGAAGGGACGGCGAAGGCGTTCGGTATCGCGCCGACGTCGTTCGCCGAGTGGGCGGCGACGGCTGCCTGGTAGGGAGACGGTAGAGAACGACCTGGCGGGCCCGGCGGACCGTGTGGTGCACCGGGCCCGCGAGATACCCATGCGGGACGAACAACCGAACAACACACGGAGTGTCCAGATGAAGCGGAGCGCGATCTGGTGGGGCATTGCAGCAGTGAGCGCGATGACATCGGCAGGTACCACTGCCGATGCGCAGCAGGTGTACACCGAGGCACAGGCAGCGCGCGGCAGCGGCGTGTATCGGGCGGAGTGCACGACCTGTCACGGCGCTGCTCTGCAGGGTGGCGCCGGTCCCTCTCTGGTCGGCGAGAATTTCCTCAAGACCTGGGCGCGGTCGGATCGGACCGTTGACGATCTGTACTACATCCTGCGGACGACGATGCCGCCCGGGCGCTCGCGGTCGCTCACGGATGCCCAGCACGCCGACGTGCTGGCGTATGTCCTGAACCGCAACGGGTTCCCGGCTGGAGAGCAGGAGTTGGGGAGCGACCCCGCGCTGTTGCAGGTGTCCCTCGATGGAGGGGCGATCGGTGCGGTGGCAGAGCGGACCCCGCCGCCCGACTTCATTGCGGGCCCGAACGGGCTCGTTCCCTCGGGTACGGGGCCGACGCAGGCCGAGCTCAATGCGGCCGCAGCGGATAGGCGCAACTGGTTGTACCAGACCCAGAATTACACGGGTACGCGCTACTCGCCTCTCGACCAGGTGAACCGGTCGACCGTGTCGGCGCTCAGACCGGTGTGCGCGCATCAGGTCGGTGAGCTCCGGAACTTCCAGACGAGTCCGGTCGTGTACGACGGCGTGATGTACCTGACGACGCTGCACTGGACGGTGGCGATCGACGCCGCCACGTGCAAGCCGATCTGGAAGCACGAGTGGGACGTGCAGGATCGCGATGTCTGGGGGAACAACCGTGGGGTGGCGATCAAGGACGGACGCGTCGTGCGCGCGACGTCGGACGGGTATCTGTTCGCGCTCGACCGGCTCACCGGCGAGCTGCTGTGGGCCCGCCATGCCGCCAACGCGGATCTCGGTGAGACGTTCACCATGGCGCCGATGATCTACGAGGACCTGATCCTCATCGGGCCGGCCGGCAGCGAGAATGCCGTGCGCGGGTGGGTCGGGGCGTTTCGGCTCGAGGACGGCGAGCCCGTGTGGCGCTTCAACATCGTGCCGGGGCCGGGTGAGCCGGGGTCGGAGACGTGGGACAACCCGCCCGGCATCCCGGTCGGCGGCGGAGGCGTATGGACCCCGATGTCGCTGGATGTCGAACGCGGATTGCTGCACGTGGCCGCCACCAATCCGGCGCCCGATTTCCCGGCTGCCCTACGGGGCGGCGACAACCTCTATACCAACGCCATGATCGCGCTCGACGTGCGCGCGGGCACGCTCGCGTGGTACGATCAACTCGTGCCGGCGGACGATCACGACTGGGACCTCACACAAGTGAGTCCGCTGTACCGCACGGTGGTGGACGGGGCGGAACGCGATCTGATCGCCACGGTCGGCAAGGACGGCGTCCTGCGCGTTCTCGATCGCGACAGCCACGATCGTGTGTTCGAGACGCCGGTGACCACGATGGAAAATGTGGATGCACCGGTGACCACGGCGGGGACGTTCGCCTGTCCCGGCATCCTCGGTGGCGTCGAATGGAGCGGGCCTGCGTACAACCCCGGAACGAACCTGCTGTACACGCCCGCGGTGGATTGGTGCGGCGTCTTCATTCTCGCCGACACGGTGCGCTATGTGCCGGGAGAGAACTATCTCGGCGGGGAGTACGAGTGGAGTGACCGGCCATGGCAGGGCTGGATCACGGCCGTTGACGCGTCCGACGGGACCGTGCGGTGGAAGTATCGCTCCGAGCGCCCGATGGTCGCCAACGTCACGACGACGGCCGGCGGGCTCGTCCTGACCGGTGAGCTGAACGGCGATTTTCTCGCGCTCGACGCGGAGACCGGCGAGGTCCTCTACCGGTTCAACACGGGCGGCCCGATGGGCGGCGGGATCGTGACCTACGAGCTCGACGGTATCCAGTACATCGCGGTGATGTCCGGGCGTCCGTCCGGGTTCTGGGTGGACGAGTGGGCGGGGTCGCCGACGGCGTTCGTCTTTGCGTTGGAATAGGATGGCGGTGGCGGGGGTCCCGGGCCGGCTCTTGCGCGCCCTGCGAGCGACGGGAGCGACGGGAACGACGGGAACGACGGGAGGTGTGAGGGAGGGTCCCTTGCACCTTGTACGTTGCACCGTGCACGCCGTCAGGCAGTGCCTGATCGCACATGCGCACATCGGAGTTTGCTCGTGAGCGGCATCACCGAACAGCTGAAGACGGCGTTGGCCGGCCGTTACGTCGTCGAGCAGGAGCTCGGCGCGGGCGGTATGGCCACCGTCTACCTGGCGCGGGACGTGAAGCACGACCGCAAGGTGGCGCTCAAGGTGTTGCGGCCGGAGCTTGCCGCCGTGATCGGCGCCGAGCGGTTCCTGGCGGAGATCAAGGTCACCGCCAACCTCCAGCACCCACATATCCTCCCGCTCCACGACAGCGGGGAGGCGGACACGTATCTCTACTACGTCATGCCGTTCGTCGAGGGCGAGACGCTGCGGGGCAAGCTCGACCGGGAGAAACAGCTCGGGGTCAAGGAGGCGGTGGCCATCACGCAGCAGGTGGCGGCCGCGCTCGACTACGCGCACCGCCAGGGCGTCATCCACCGCGACATCAAGCCCGAGAACGTGCTGCTGCACGACGGACAGGCGCTGGTGGCGGACTTCGGGATCGCGCTGGCGGTGAGTCATGCGGGGGGCAGCCGGCTCACGGAAACGGGACTGTCGGTGGGGACGCCGCACTACATGAGTCCCGAGCAGGCGATGGGGGGCCGGGAGCTGGACGCCCGGAGCGACGTGTACAGTCTCGGGGCGATGCTGTACGAGATGCTGACCGGGGAGCCGCCGTACACGGGGGCGACGGCGCAGGCGATCGTGGCGCGGGTGATCACGGAGGAGCCGCGGCCGTTGACGGCGCAGCGGCGCACGGTGCCGGCCAACGTGGCGGCGGCGGTGCATCAGGCGTTGAGCAAGCTGCCGGCGGACCGGTTCGGAAGTGCGGCGGCGTTTGGCGCGGCGCTGGAGGATGCCGGGTTCACCACCGCTACTGCCGCGCCCGCCGCGGCCACCGGGGCACGCGCCGGTCGGCCGGCCAACCGTCGCGCTGTCGTGGCTGCCGCGGCCGCTGCGCTGTTCGCCGCCGTTGCCGCCTGGGGCTGGCTCCGTCCGTCACCGATCGCGGAGCCGATGCGGCTCAGGGTCGCCCTCACGGACAACGCCATTCCCCCGGGCCAGGTGGGCCGCGACCTCGCGCTGTCGGCGGACGGCCGGACGATCGTCTTCTCGGACACGGTCGGAGGCACGCGCCAGCTGTGGATCAAGACGGCCGACCGCGCGGAGGCCGAACCGCTGACCGGCACGATCGGGGGACGGGCGCCGACGTTCTCGCCCGATGGCGAGTGGATCGCGTTTGCCGCGGAAGGTCGTATCCGCAAGGTGCCCCGCGCCGGAGGGTCGGCGGTGACGATCGCGGACACGGCGCAGGTCGATGTTCCCTCCGTCGCGTGGCTCGAGGGTGGCGTCGTCGCGTTCAGTGACCAGAGTTTCGGCCTGCGCCTGGTGCCGGAGGACGGCGGGCCGACCCGCGGGTTCACGTGGGTCGACACGATCGGCATGGGGGTCGTGTCCGTCGGCGCCCTGCCCGGCGGCAACCGCGTGCTCGTGGGGCTGTGTACGTTCGGATGCCCCAGCTCCCGCCTGGTAGTGCTGGAGACGGAGACGGGCGAGTGGGACGCGCTGAGCGACGACGTGATCCGCGCCTGGCATCTGGCGGACGGGCGCGTGGTGTTCGTGCGGCCGGACGGCGGTGTCTTCAGCGCGCCGTTCGACGTGGATGCGGGGCGGTTCTCGGCGACGCCCGTTCCCGTCCTGGAAGGGGTGCGCACCATACTGGTCGACGTGGATCTGGCCCTTTCCAAGAACGGCACACTGCTCTACGTGCCTGGCGATGCGCTGGCTGGTCGGGCACCGGTGGAAGCGGTCTGGGTGGATCGAACCGGTGCCGCAACCGTCGTCGACTCCACGTGGACGTTCATCCCCTCCGGCAATGGCGGGATCGCGCTCTCGCCGGATGGGCGTCGCGTGGCGCTCGCCATCCAGACCGGCGGCACCGAGGACATCTGGATCAAGGAGCTGCCGCGCGGTCCGTTCACGCGCCTGACGTTCGAGGGCAGCAACATCCGGCCGGCGTGGACCGCCGACGGTCGGTCCCTGCTGTACTTCTCGTCCGTCGGGGGGGGCAACTCCGACCTGCGACGCCGCCGAGCCGACGGGACGTCCGGTCCGGAGACGCTGCTCGACGCCACGCGTGCGGTCTGGGAGGTCGTCCCCACCGCGGACACGTCCGTGCTGGTCGTGCGCCTCGGCGTGCCCCCGACGCGCGACATCTACCTGCTCCGGCGCGGCGAGGGCTCAGGCGACAGCGCCATCACGCCGATGATCGCGAACGAGGGCTTCGAGGAAGTCGCCCCCGTGCTCTCTCCCGACGGACGCTGGATCGCCTATGCCTCTAACGAATCGGGCCGTTACGAGGTGTACGTG
>JBDHDN010000270.1:0-6789 GCA_039591485.1 Gemmatimonadota bacterium | reverse complement strand
GACGGTCCCGCCGTTCTTCGCGATATCCGCCTCAACGGCGTCGATCACTTCGTTCCGCTTGTCGTCGTCGTTCGCGTTGACGTTGAAGTACCACGCGCGATGTCCCGTGTCCTCGATCTCAGCCTTGAGGTCCTCGACGTACTGCTCTCGACTGGCGCGATCGAGATGGACACCGAGGATGTCGTACCCCGACTTCGCCAGCTCCCTGGCCGTGGCCTCGCCGAAACCGCTCGACGCTCCCAAGATGAGCGCCCAACGTGGAACGGTTCGCTGTGCGTGTCTCACGTCGTCCTCCGGAGGAAAGTGCTACAACCTACCCCCTCCCCGCGCTCGTCGCCAAGCCTCGCTCCCGTCGTTACTGGCCGTGCCTGGGTCCCCTGAATAGAATGGTAGGCGATTCCGTCCGGCCGTCGAGCCGGCGGGCACTCCGCGCGATCCTCCAGATCGGCGCCGCTACCACCCACGCTCCGAGGCCAAGGCGCAGGACACCATGGACTACCTTTTGACTGAAGACCAGCAGATGATCCGCGATCTGTGTCGCCAGATAGCCGACGAACAGATCAAGCCCGTCGCTGCGGAGCTGGACGAGTCCGCCGAGTTCCCCTGGGACATCGTCCGCGTCCTCGCCGACGCCGACATCTTCGGCGTCTTCGTCCCGGAGCAGTACGGCGGCATGGGCGGCGGCGTGATGGAGATGGCGATCGTCACCGAGCAGTTGTCGCGGGGATGCGGCGGCATCGCACTGGCCTTCGGCGGCACGGGACTTGGCGCGTTTCCCATTCTGCTGTTCGGCACGGATGAGCAGAAACAGCGGTATCTCCCCGCGATCGCCCGCGGCGAGAAGCTCGCGGCGTTTGCGATCACCGAGGCCGATGCCGGCTCAGACGCGGGCCGGATCCGCACCACCGCCGTGAGGGAGATCTACACCGTCGTCGCGGTCACGGACCGCTCGAAGGGTGCGCGCGGCGCCAGCGCGTTCATCGTAGACAAGGACACGCCGGGCCTCACGTTCGGGAAGAAGGAGAACAAGCTGGGCATCCGCGCCTCTGCCACGCGGGAGGTGATCTTCGAGGACGTGCGCGTCCCCGCCGAGAACCTGCTCGCACGCGAAGGCATGGGCTTCATCGTGGCACTCAAGACCTTCGACCACGCCCGGCCCGGAGTCGCGGCGCAGGCGGTGGGAATCGCCCAGCGCGCCCTCGACGAAGCGGTCCACTACGCCACAGTTCGCAAACAGTTCGGGCACCCGATCTCGTCGTTCCAGGGACTGCAGTTCATGCTGGCAGACATGGCGATCGCAGTCGAGGCATCCCGCGCGCTCGTGTACTCGGCAGCACGCATGATCGATGCGGGCGTCAAGGACATCGCTCAGGCCTCCGCGATCTGCAAGACGTACGCCTCCGATGCGTGCATGAAGGTCACCGTGGACGCGGTGCAGGTGTTCGGCGGCTACGGCTACATGAAGGAGTACCCGGTCGAAAAGCTGCTGCGTGATGCGAAGATCACTCAGATCTACGAGGGCTCGAACGAGATCCAGCGCAACGTGATCGCCGCCCATCTGATCAAGGCGAGTGCTCGCGTGTGAAACTGAACATCGCGATCGCGCTCGGGCTCGTCGCCGGCCTGCTGCTGGGACTGGCCGCCGCGGTCACGGAGTCCCCCGTCCTCACCGCGCTCACCGCCGGCGTGACGCCATTGGGCACCGCCTTCGTCAATCTGCTCAAGATGGTGGTCATTCCCCTGGTGACCACCGTTGTCTTCGTCGGGGTCGCCGGCCTCGGGAACCTGGTACGACTGGGGCGCATGGGAGCGATGACCCTCGGGTTCTTCGTGGCAACGACCGTCGTGAGCGTTTTGCTCGGCATGGGAGTCATGCGAGCGCTGCTGCCGTTCGCCCCCGAGGCAGCCTTGCAGGCTGCGGTGGCGGGTGTCGCCGACAGCCCCAGCCTTCCGGGTCCCGTCGACTTCTTGGTCGGCTTGATTCCAGAGAACCCATTTGCTGCCGCCGCAGACGGGGCCCTCCTTCCGCTCGTCGTGTTCACCGTGCTGCTCGCGGCCGCGGCTGGATCGCTCGAGCACCACCACCGCGATCGGCTGCTCGCGCTGGGGAACGCACTCGCCGCGGCGCTCATCCGGTTGGTCCATTGGCTGATGCTGCTCGCCCCGGTCGGCGTGTTCGCGCTCGCCGCGCCGATCACCGGGCGTGCCGGGTGGGCAATCCTGCAGACGCTCGCCATCTTCGTGATTGCCGTCCTGATCGGCGAGATCCTCTTCATCGGGGGGGTATACCTTCCCGCTGTCCGCTTGGTCGGAGGAATGCCGGTCCGCCGTTTTCTCCGCGGCTGCGTGACGCCCCAGATCATCGGGGCGAGCACGACGAGCTCGCCAGCCACCGTGCCCGCCATGCTCGAGGCCGCCGACGTGCATTTCGAGACCGCGCCTCCCGTCGCCGGGTTCGTGATCTCGCTTGGCGCGGCGCTGGGGCGTGCCGGTGCCGCACTGTTCCAAGGAGCGGCCGTCGTCTTCCTCGCATGGCTCTATGATGTTCCGCTGCCGGCGAGTGGTGTTACCGGCGCACTCCTCGCGACGATGATCGTCTCCTTCACGGTCCCCAGCATTCCCGGAGGAAGTGTGCTCAGCCTTGCCCCGGCCCTTGGGGCGATCGGTATCCCCCTCGACGGCATGACCGTGCTCCTCGGCGTGGATCGGATTCCCGACATGGCGCGGACGGCCACGAACGTGACGGGGACCCTCACGGCCACGGTCGTCGTCGATCGGTTGGAACGCCGTACGGCCGGCGCCTGATCCGGGGGACAGTCCGGTGCTTTTCCGCCTCGCCGCCGACGCCCTCGTGGTACTGCATCTGGCCTTCATCGTGTTCGTCGTTGCCGGGGGGTTCTTGACGTGGACTTGGCCGCGGCTCGCCTGGATCCATGTTCCGGTCGCGCTCTACGGAGCGGCGATCGAGTTCGTCGGGTGGATCTGTCCGCTCACGCCGTGGGAGATCGCACTCAGGCGCCAGGCCGGGCTGGCCGGCTACGAAGGCGGCTTCATCGAGCACTACGTCCTCCCCATCATCTACCCCAGCGAGTTGACACCGACGCTCCGGCTCATCCTGGGCCTGTCCGTCCTCGCGGCGAATGCCGCCGCCTATATGGGGTTCGTGGCACGCCGCCGACGGACCCGCTGACGGCCGAGCCACGCACGCACCACACCACCGGTACGGAGCGCTACATTCCTCTCCCGACGGGGACCGGCCGCACCCTCCGTCGGCAGCCGAACACCGGGCCGTGGCGCGACCGCGCTCGCGTGGCGATCAGGGAGGTGACATGAAGCTCAAGCTCCACTGGCAGATCCTCATCGCGATGGTCCTCGGCGTCGCGATCGGGATCGTCTTTCAGGTGGTCTACGACGGGGAGCCGACCGGGTGGCTGTTCACGGTCATCGTGTCTCTCGGCACGATCTTCATCAATCTGCTGCGCATGGTGATCGTGCCCCTCATCTTCAGCTCCATCGTGAGCGGTGTCGCGAGCGTCGGGGACGGGAGGAGCATCGGGCGGCTTGGCATCAAGACGTTCGCCTACTACTTCGTGTCGAGCCTCCTCGCGATCCTCATCGGCATCATCGTGACCAACGCCTTCAAGCCGGGCGTCGGCGCCAATATCCCGGTGGGCGACCAGTTCGATCCATCGACGATCGTCACTCCGCGCACCCCCGGACAGATCCTCATCGACATGATCCCCCTCAATCCCATCGAGGCCATGTCGTCGGGACACATGCTCGGGATCATCTTCTTCTCGATCTTCTTGGGCTTCGCCATCACGCGCATCGGTGCTACGAACCGGGAGACGATGCGCAGCTTCTTCGACGCGTTCTTCGAAACGATGATGAAGATCACCCAGGTCGTGATCGCCTTCGCGCCCTTCGGGGTCTTCGGCCTGATCGTGAACACCGTGGCGTCGGCCGGCATCAGTCTGTTCGTCACGCTGGCGCTCTACATGATCACGATCCTAACGGGATTCCTGATCCACCTGTTCGTCGTGCTTCCGCTGCTCTTCTATATCACCGTTCGCATCAATCCGATCTATCATTTCCGCGCCATGGGATCGGCGATGATCACCGCATTCTCGACGTGCTCGTCGAACGCGACACTGCCAGTGACCATGAGCGACGTCGAGAACAAGGCTGGCGTGTCCAACACGATCTCGAGCTTCGTGCTGCCCATGGGGGCAACCGTCAACATGAACGGGACCGCCCTGTACGAGTGCGCGGGCGTCATCTTCATCAGCCAGGTCCTGGGCATGCAGCTCGATCTGTCACAGCAGTTCCTCATCGTGCTGACCGCGCTGCTCTCGGCGATCGGGGCCGCGGGTATCCCCGCGGCCGGCGTGGTCGTCATCTTCATCGTCACCCAAGCAATCGGCTTCTCCGATGCGCAGGTGGGACTGATCATCGGAACGATGCTCGCCGTCGATCGACCGATCGACATGTTCCGCACTACGATCAACATCTTCAGCGACAGCGTCGGCGCGGTGATCGTGGCGAAGAGCGAGGGCGAGACGAATCTCTATCCGGGCATGCTCCCGAGCACATCATGACTCTGCCGCCCCTGATTCCACGCGATGTCCTGTTCGGCAACCCGGAGAAGGCCGATCCGCAGCTGTCGCCCGATGGTGCGCAACTCGCCTACCTGGCGCCGCTCGAGGGCGTCCTCAACGTCTGGGTCGGACCGGTCGACGGCGATGTGTTCCGACCCGTGACGCGCGATACCGACCGGGGGATCCGGGCGTACTTCTGGGCACACGACGGCGAACACTTGCTCTATCTGCAGGATGTGGGGGGAGACGAGAACTGGCATCTCTTCAAGGTTCGTCTGGAGCGGGGGACGATCGAGGACGTGACGCCGTTTGAGAACGTCCAGGTACAGCTGGTGGCGCGCGAGAGGCGTCATCCAGCCGAACTGCTGCTCGCGATCAACAAGGACGACGAGCGACTGCACGACGTCTACCATCTCGACCTCCGCACCAATGCACTCACGAGCGTGGAGCGAAACCCCGGCAACGTGCTCGGCTGGCTGGCCGATTCGTCGCTGCGGGTGCGAGCGGCACAGACGTCCACGGAAGACGGCGGTACCGAGCTGCTGATCCGCGCCGAAGAAGGCGGCGAGTGGGTACCGTGGCTCAGGTGGAGCGCGGAAGACGCAATGAGCAGCTGGCCGCTGGGATTCACACTCGACGGCGAGCAACTCTATCTGGTCGATTCGCATGACGCGAATGCCGCCCGACTCACCCGCCGCTCGATCTGCGACACGGCCTCGGAGGTGCTCGCCGCAGACCCCCAGTACGATGTCGGCGGGGTGGTCCTGCACCCCGACACCCGCGAGGTGCAGCTGGTGGCCTTCACCCGGGCTCGGCACGAGTGGGAAGTGCTGGATCAGACGTTGGCTGACGACGTCACTGCCCTGCACACGCTCAATCCGGGCGACTTCTCCATCCACAGTCGCACGCACGGCGACGACGGCTGGATCGTCGAGTACGTCGAGGACCGGCACCCGGTCGCTTACTACCTGTACGACCGCTCTACCCGCACCGGCCGCTTCCTCTTCACCACTCGCCCCACGCTCGCGGCATACACACTGGCTGCGATGGAGCCCATCAGCTTCGAGACGCGCGATGGGCTCACGATCCACGGCTACCTGACACGTCCCCCTGGCGCCGAGGCATCCTCCCTGCCCCTGGTGCTGAACGTGCATGGCGGACCGTGGCACCGCGATACATGGGGATACGATCCAGAGGCCCAGTGGTTCGCCAACCGCGGCTATGCCTGCCTGCAGGTCAACTTCCGCGGATCGACCGGCTACGGGAAGCGGTTCCTCAATGCAGGCAACAAGGAGTGGGGCGGCCGGATGCACGACGATCTGGTCGACGCCGTTCAATGGGCAGTGGATAGCGGCGTGGCCGACTCATCACGGATCGCGATTTACGGCGGCTCGTACGGGGGCTACGCCGCACTCGTAGGCGCCACATTCACACCCGACCTGTTCCGCTGCGCGATCGATATCGTCGGCCCGAGCAACCTGATCACGTTCATCGAGACCATTCCGCCGTACTGGTCGAGCTACCTGGCCATGCTGCACGACCGAGTGGGCAATCCCGAGGCCGACGGCGAGTTTCTGCGGGCCCGCTCGCCGCTCACCCATGTCGACCGCATCCGCATCCCGCTGCTGATCGCGCAGGGCGCCAACGATCCACGCGTCAAGCAGGCGGAATCGGAACAGATCGTCGCCGTCATGCGGGAGAAGGGCATCGACCACGAGTACGTATTGTTTCCGGACGAGGGTCACGGCTTCGCCAAGCCGGAGAACAGGCTGAGATTCTACGCCGCAGCCGAGCGGTTCTTGGCGAGGCACCTCGGCGGGAGATTCGAGCCCGCTCCCGTGTAGTGGCCGCAGCGACGGCGCCGCTGGTGCCGGCCGGGATCGTACTATCGCCGGTGGGCAGCGACGCGTATACTCTGCCTTGTCACTCGTCGCGGTGGGACCGTGGGAGGGTGCGACGCAGCGGCCGGTTCTCACCTCGAGGTCCTGCGATGCGCAGCATCAGTATCCTCGCGCTCATCCTGCTGGCTTCGCCGGCCGCCTACGCACAGGAACCGTCAGAGCCTCTATTTGCGAGACTGGCGCAGACCTTCAAGACCGATCATCTCAACTTCGGTGTTCTGCTGCAAGCGGTTGCCGACGTACAGATCGAACGAACCCTTCCGAGCTCGAACGGATTCAGCATCGCGAAC
>JBDHDN010000269.1:0-5898 GCA_039591485.1 Gemmatimonadota bacterium | reverse complement strand
TGGAGCTGTAGCGATGGTGGAGCTGCTGGCGGGAGTGGTGGTGGCGTTCGTGGCCGTGGCGGCCGTGTTGCAGCCACTGATCGGCGGGACGGCGGGACGGCAGACCGGCGGAACGACACCTGAAGTGGAGTTCGAGGACCTCGAGGAGTCGGCCTCGCCAAAGATCCAGGCGCTCTTGGCTCTGAAGGAAATCGAGTTCGATCACGCCACGGGTAAGCTGTCCGACGCCGACTACGAGGAGCTCAAGACCAAGTACTCCAAGCGGGCGCTCGAGGCGATCGAGTCCGAGGAGCGGGGCGATCTCGTACTTGCCGCGGCCGAAGCCGACGTGAGTGACGCGGCCGAGGAGCTGGTGCGGCTGGCGGCGGAGGGGAAGCTGGCGATGTGTCCCACGTGCGGCCCGCGTCCCGAGGCCGATGCGGCGTTCTGCTCCGACTGCGGTGCTCAGCTCACGCGGCCGGAGCCCAAGGCAGAGGCGCCCGCCAAGGGGCGGTTCTGCGAGGCGTGTGGCAACGCAGTGTCGCCGAAGGCGAAGTTCTGCGATGCCTGTGGGGCGAAGGTCGGTGGCGTGACCGCGGGGTCGGCGGGGTAGAACCTAGGGGCTGGATAGGATCGGCGAGCGGCGCTCCACGGTCGGTGGGGCGCCGCTTCGACGTTCAGGCAGGCGGATGGGCGGATAGACGGGTTGAATATCGAGTTTCGACTGGCGGAATATCGAATGTAGAAGTGCACGACCCTCGAGAATCGCTGTCGCCATCCCGAGCCTCGACATTCCGACTCCTTTCCCTTTTCCCCTTTCCGCTCTTCACGTTTCCCCTCACACCGTCTGCCCGGACGATCTCCTTCGCCCATGCGGCGCGACCATTTGCCAGGTCCGGCACTCGTTCGATGCCAGCCGACCCGAGGGGAAGTGGCACTGTCGGAGAAGCGTACAGCGTGTTGACAAAACGTATATACAAACTGCATCGTGCGATCGGCCGCCGGCTGCGAATGGGATCCCGCCAAGCGCGAGGCGAACCTGGGTAAGCACGGCGTGGACTTCGCCGACGCCGTCGCCGTGTTCCACAGGTGGACCTTGGAGTGGTCGGACGTGTGGCGGAGGGACGGTGAGTATCGCGTGGTAGCTGTCGGGACAGCCGGTCGGCAGGTTCTCACCGTGGTCTACACGTGGCGTTCCGACCGGCGCCGCATCATCTCAGCGAGGCGGAGCAGTGGGAAGGAAGCGCACGCGTATCGAACGGTACAGGCCGGGCATGAAGGGCCGCACCGACTGGGCGCGGGTTGAGGCGCTCACCGATGAGGACATCGCCCGCGCGGTTGCCGACGATCCCGACGCTGCGCCGCTCCTCGATGAGGCCTGGTTCAAGAAGGCGCGGCTCGTGCCGCCCGATCCCAAGGTGCCGATCTCGATCCGGATCGACCGGGACGTGCTGGAGTGGTTCCGCCGCCGGGGGCCGCGGTATCAGACCAAGATCAACGCGGTGCTGAGGGCCTACGTGGAGGCGCACAGGAAGGGGCAGTGACCGCTTCGATCCCCGGGGGGCCTGGAGGCGGCGAGACAATTTGAGGGATCAGCCAGAGGGGCGGTTGTGTGAGGCATCGGGCGCCTCGCTGACGCAAACCGCAAAGTTCTGCTGGAGTGCGACCGCCCACACCCGCCCGGCGGCCTGGGCCGCGCCGGGTCCTCCTGCGGCCCCCAAAGGTCGTAACGCGTTATCCCAGAACAATCTGTGTCGCGGTAGCACGCTCTGGCTTCACGCGAACTTCACGCGGTCTTCACGCGAATGGGATTACGATTTATCGGGTTTCTCTTCGTACGATTCCTGCAAGCAAGGGTTGCGGACGCTCTCCTTGCCTGTGCGGAGTGCAGCGGCATGACGCAGCGCAGTAGACACTGGACCACGGCGATCCTCGCGGCAGCGGTGCTGACCACCGCGTGCACCGACGAGATTCCGTCGAGCGATCAGCTCCTCGCCAAGACCGACAAGTGCATCCCGCAGCGCGGCGACGACTGTGCGCCGCCGCCGCCCGAAACGGTCGAGCCGAACTTCCGCGGGCCTGGCAAGTCCTTCGTCTCGCCGGTGCGTGTGGCCACGACGTCCAGCGGTTGGCTGTTGGTGAGCGATTCCGATGGCCACGTGGTGCACCGCGTCGATCCGACGACGCTCCTTTCCGGTCAAACGCTTCCGGTCGCCGGCCGCCCCAACGCGGTCGGCATGCTCAACGCGCAGGTCTTCGTCGGCAACGTCACCGAGCAGACGGTCGAGGTCTACAGCCATCAGGGCGAGCTCATGGGCTCGCTCGGGGCGCCGGGGAGTGTGGCGTGGCCGGCGGATCTGGCGGTCGATTCCGCGCTCGGGCTCGTGTTCGTGCTCGACCGCGCTGTGCCCGAGGTGAAGATCTACCAGATCGTCGACTGGACGCAAACCGGGTCGATCGCCTCGAATGGCCTGGTCACGCCGACGGGCCTCACGCTCGATCCGGTCGCGCAGGAGGTGTTCGTTGCCGACGCCGGACCACCGGGCGGCGACGCGAGTGTGGCGATCTACGGGTACGACGGGACCTTCGTCCAGGCGGTCTCCGGCGCGGGCTCGTGCGGCTTCATGGGATGCTCGGGCGGGTTCTCGACGCCCGCCTCGGTGGCCCTCGATAGCCTGGGCCACGTCTACGTGGTGGACAACCTCCTGCGAGCCGTGCTGGTGTACGACCGCGCCACGAGTCTCACCAAACCGGCCCGCACCCTGGGCGGACGGGACGTGGCCGGCGCTCCCGTGCTCGCATTCCCGCTGGACGTGGGGGTGTTGGGAGGGGACGTGCTGGTCACCAGCAAGCGGGGCCACAGCCTCGAGGTGTTCCGCGGAGGCGTCCAATGAGAGTCCTGACGCCCCTGTTCAGCTCGCTCCCGCTGTTGATCGGTGCGGTCGCGGCGCTGCCCGCCTCCGCCGCGGCCCAGGCGAAGCATCTGTGCACGTACTGCCACGACCTCCACGGGGCTGGGTACTCGGCGCTCAACGCGCGTGACGTGCAGGTCGACCTGTGCCAGTGGTGCCACGATCCCGACGGCGGACAAGGCACCACGATCGACGGGAAGACGATCCCGAAGCAGGGCCGCAATGCGGACCCCCTCTCGGGATTCGTGGACCACATCGGTGTCAGGGCGAGCGACGGCTGGCAGCCGAGTTGCTGGAACTGCCACGACCACGAGGGCGACGCCGACTCGACGACTACGAGCACGTGGGTCAACCTCAAGATGATCGCGGCGACAATCAAGGACCCTGCCAACGGTGCGCGGCCGGTCATCTTCACGCAGTGGTCGGGCGACAGCTCGTTCGCCGACGCCGACACTACCGCGCTCGTCGGGGTGTGCGAGACCTGCCACACGGAGGTGGAGCGCCACCGGAACACCACGGATTTCCCGAGCGGCTGGCCCGCGAACGACCGGCGCCACAATGCCGATGCGGACTGCACCGGTTGCCACAAGCACGACTCGGGGTTCGAAGGCCGCGGCGGCGGATGTGCCGGCTGCCATGCGGGTGGCCAGAGCGGGGAGCATGTCCGGCGCCCGGTGACCCCGGAGTTCGATCGGTCCACGTTCCACATCGACTGGGTCGCCGCGGGCGGCGGGTCGTCGGCCGACATTATCGACGACGACTGCCTGGTGTGTCACGTGCAGGAGGGCAATCACCCGGGCGAAGGCAGCACGGGCACCGGGCACAACGTGGCCCTGCGGCATGGCGATGACGGCTCGACGATCATCCTGACCGGCGATCCCAATACCAGTACTGCCGCAGCCCAACAGTTGACGCCGTTCTGTCTGTCGTGCCATCGCGATGGCGAGGACTCCACCGGCGACCCGAACCCGTTCTCCGACGCCATCGACATCCCGGTGCTCGAGGGGGGCGCGGTCGATTCGCTATTCTGGGTGAACTCCTCGTCTCACGGCACCGGCTCCATCTCCTGCTACGGCGATGGCGCGTTCGGCTGTCACGCCTCACACGGCTCGGAGAAGTCCCCGATGCTGGCGTTACAGCCGGCTGCGGCCCCGGACAGCGGGAGCAGCGGGAACATCCTGTACTACGAACAAGAGGGGTTCTGCTTCAACTGCCACCGAAGCGGCGGTACGTCCACGAAGACCATCCGGGACCAGTTCGCCACGACGATCACGTTCGCCCAGGAGGGCGCCGGTCTGCAGAGCAGCGTGCTGCTCAACGACCGGCATGACGTCCAGCACGCCGCGCAGGCGGTGAGCGGTGCGGCGATCGAGTGCGTGAGCTGTCACAACCCGCATCGCGCGACACCGACGCAGAAGGTGGTGGTCGATCCCGACCCCGGCGACGGTATCGTGCCGGCCATCGGCGCGCGCGTTGCGTGGGGCGGGATCCCTGCGGGGATCGCGGACTACATGACGGAGTGGTGCCTCGACTGTCACGACAACAGCTTCCCCGCCGGTGTTCAGCCGTCCACGGTCGGCCTGACGAACATCGCCGATCTCTGGAATGCGCTCGGTTCGGGAGACAAGCACGGCTCCAATGAACGCGGCAACAACAGCCTGGACGTCGAGCCTATCTCCGACTGGATCAAGGACATCGCAGTCATCGACACCACGTTCCGACGCGGGCAGATCGTCAGCATCGATACCACGTTCCCGACGAACAGCGTGCTGCCGTGTCAGGCCTGCCATGCCCCGCACCCCAGCACCCAGTCGGAGTTGAACGGGCTCGTCACCACCGAAGGGCGCACCGCCGCGATCAACAACCTGTTCCAGGTCAAGCCGTTCGTGACGAAACGGGACGGGTTCACGCTCATCCGCCCAGATTCGGATCATCCAGAGTTCGGTACCCACACGCAGGTGACGAACAACGCGTCGTCGGCGGCAGAGATCGAGCGTGGTGAAGGACTCTGCTACACGTGCCACTACCTCCAGATGCAGAACACGAACTGTTTCCGCTGTCACTATCACGGCACCGGCAACCTGTTCTGACAGGCCTCCCGTATCGCGTCGTGCATGCGGCGGCCGAGCGATGTCGCTCGGCCGCCGTTGGCATTGTGGGACCGTGCCGTGAGACGTGATCTGGACGGCAGGCGGTCCATTGCCGAGCGGCACGTGCTGCATTCACACCAAGTTCACTGTGGTTTCACATGGCGGCTGTCATGATGGGCCATCGCGAAAGGCGACCGTGATGGTAGGGAAGGGGTAGAGTAGGGCAGGATATGGCGAGAGGATTCCGCTCCCCGTGGCGAACGCATCCCACGGGGAGCGCGCTATTTTGGCGACCCGACAATTCGGCTTTGCTATGATTGCGACGGGATTGGGTGCACCCCGGCACCCGCGCCGGTGGCCGTGAGGCAAGGGAGGCGGATGATGAGGAGTCCGAAGTTGAGCAGCCTGGCCGCTCTTGCTGCGCTCGTGCTCGGCGCGACCGGATGTGCCGACGTGACCGCCGAGCCGCGCCCTATCGCGGCGCACGTGGCCGGCAGCTGCGAGTTGAGCAAGCGGAACTACGACAGGCGCAAGCATTGCCCCCAGCCCCCCGCCGTGGTCGTGCCGAGCTTCCCGGGCGTGCCGATCCCGCTCCACTCGCCGGCGCGGCTCGCGGCGTCGGCGTCGGGCTGGCTGCTGGTCACGGACACGTACAACAACACCGTGCTGCGAGTGAACCCGGCGACCCTCCTGGCCGATCAGCACTTCCGGGTGGATGGTCGCCCGCATGCGATCGGCATGTGGGGTGACCGCATCTTCGTCGGCAACTGGACCGACTCCACCGTGCAGGTGTTCGATCACCACGGCAGGCTCACCGGCTCGCTCGGCGCGCCGCGGAGCGTGACCTGGCCCGCCGACCTCGCGGTCGACGCGATCGCCGCGCTGGTGTTCGTGCTGGATCGCGGTGAGGAGCCGGA
>JBDHDN010000268.1:0-5905 GCA_039591485.1 Gemmatimonadota bacterium | reverse complement strand
GACATCCTGCGCGGCAGCGACGGCACCCCGAGCGGGGCGGTCTCGAGCGAGAGCGGGACGCACGGTGCGAGAACGGGGACCTTCGGTTCCTATACCGGGACCGTGCAGCAGGTGCGTAGCGAGCGCGCCGTCATTGCGGGTCTGGTCAGCAACATGCCGCGCGTCGAGCGCGACCGGATCCCGGGGGTCGTGGGAACCGCCGATCGGCTCGTGGCGCGTGCCCGCTCGCTCGGCCGACAGCTGCACCGGCTCGATTGTGTGCTCGACGAGGACACGGCGGGCTCACTGGGCGCCGCGACCGCCCAGCGCCAGCGAGGTGAGGTGGAAACACGGCGCGAGGCGATGACTGGTGAGCTCACCGTGGTCGAGGCCGTGATCGGTGAGCTCAGGTCGGTCGTGGAGCGCGTCGCGGCGATGGGTGTCTCGGAGACCGTGACCGATCTCGACGTCGCCGTGCGCAAGGCAGACGACGTCGCACGAGCGCACTGAGCGACGCACCCTCGGCTGTGCCGGTAGTACGTGTTCTCAGAGAACCTGCCGCCGGTGCGCAACGCCGGCCGCAGCGGCAACCAGGAGACCCATCACCACGACAGCCGACGTCGCACTCCTGAGCGGAACCCTGTTGCCACTCGCGGGCGTCCCGATGTAGGAGCGAGCCCACCGCATGGTCCACTCGTCCAGATCCTCCCCGGTTGCAGCGGCAAACGCAGCGGGCAGTGAGTCGTTCGACGTCCAGAATCGCCGGAACGTCTCGCGGCCGAAGTGGCCGACCATGTCACCGAGGTAGGCGTCGGTCCACGGCCCCAGCGGCTGGCGCGACCTCCACTCGAAGCGTCCGGCGGTGGCGCTGATGCCGGTAGGCCGGAAATCGGCCCATCGTACGGGAAGCCGATCCTCCCCCGGGCGGCCGTTGATGGCTTCCCGGCACCGGCCAAGGTCGCCGGCGGCGCATCCGAGAAACGTCAGATCACCGCGGCGCATTGGCGGAGCCGACCGACCGGCCCCCGGTGGTGATACACGCAGCTCGCCGACGGCAAGAGGATCGGCATTCCAGTCCAGATCTCCCGCAGGCAGGTAGGCCCACTGCTCGAGCCAGTCCGCAACCTGCCGGCCGGGCAGGCCGAATGCCGCATAGAACGCGCACGCGCCAAGCCCCTCCCGGCGCACCCTCATCAAGAGATAAGCCGAGAGACCCCGGCCCTCCCGCATCGCCTCCGATTGCCACGCACCAAGGTGTATGGTCGCGATGCATGTGCGACCGTCAGTCGCTGCGGGTACCACTTGGACGATCCCGAAAGCGCCCGAGCTGACGCGGACGAGCACTGCAAGCCGCGCACCCTCCTCGGCAACCACACGATCCATCTGCGTACGGATGGCGCCGTGCAACGCTCGGCGGTTCCGCTCTGGAATGCGCTCATCCACCGAGAGCACGTTGCCGTCCCCAATGGACGTCAGGACAGAGTCCCGCAGCTCGAGGATCTCGAGAAAGCGCTCGGCGGACTGCACCTGCGATCCGATGCGCCGTGACGGATCGGAATAGTACACACGGGACGGCTCGCGTTGCTCCACGGGCAGCAGCGCGACCCCGATCAACAGACAGGCGCCGATACCGGCGATGACAATGCGCGTCATCTGATCCGCCACCGTGTGCTGCGCATGGCAGCGACACCAAGCACGACCACCCAGACGAACGCCGTCCATCCCCCACCCAGCGTGAGCACCGTGCCGCGCGGCCGCGCGGCGAGGATTGCACGGTGCCACCGTGCGATCAGCGAATCCGCCGGAACCGCGGCGGCTGTCGCGAGGGCATCGAGCACAGCGAGCGTGTCGCTCCGCACCAACCGTCCAAACGCGCCCGTTCCACCGCTCTGCAGCGCAATGCGCAGCAGGGACTGACGGGTCAGAGCCGACAGTGGCTCTCGCAGCACGTGTGGATACGCCTCGAGCACGGCGACACAGGCATGGTCATCGCCTCCCACGGCACACTGCTGGGCACGCGGATCTTCACCAAGGCGGGGTTCCCACTCTCGCGCCGTCTCCACCACGTGCCTACGCTCGTCGGCGGTGTACCAGGTGATCACGCTCTGCCGACCGAGGGCCAGCGCGTCCCGACAGCGATCGAGCCGGCCCTCGTAGCAGTCCCGCACGATTCGCCAGGGCTTTATCGCCAGCTCGAGATACGCCGTCTGAGCCTGAATAACAGTGAGGGAGTCAAAGGCGATATCGTTCTCGAGCCAGAGGCTCAGCGTGGAATCGAGCATCACCCTGGTCCGCAGCCGGATCACATCGAGCAGGCCGCTCGCCACCGGGCCGGGGATGTCTGCCTGCTGAAATCGAGACTCTTCCTCCCGGTAGAACCACTGATGAACGCCCTGGACTTCGAGCCGGTCCAATCCTGGTCGGGCGGCCGTTCTGGGACCGCGCGGCCTGAGGAGCAGATTGACGGGTGGCAGAAGCACCGTGTCTCCTGCCAGCGACGTTCGCAGGGAGTCGCGAAGCTGCGCCGCCACCGCCGTGACGAACGACTGCACAGGGATGGGCGTGAGCAGGCGGACAGGACCGACACGGAGGGTGTCCAGTTCGACGGGAGGCATCGCCTCCGCCCGACGTTCCTGCTCGGCGGTCAGACGCTCGAGCCGCTGCTCGAGTCTCTGTACCCGCTCTCGGTATGTGTCCGCCGACTGCGCGGCCCCGCCGGATGGCAGTACCACCAGCAACACCGACAGTACCGCAGCGCTGCGCACCAATACGCATCTGATCCGAGGTTCACACATCGATCAGCATCCAGCGACCCACGAAGATGTCGAACGGCCCCGGCCAGGTGATCATCCGATCGAACATCGGCTCGATCAGGTTCGTCTCTCCGCCAGCAAGACTGAAGAGGAGCTGGCCCACGAGCACCACGCCCACGATGCTCAACACGTACCCCGCGGTACGCGCCGTGCCGGCCGAGATCGCGAAGAGCAGCGAAAAGGCCACGAGCGCTGCCAGCGCGAACCGCAGCGCCAACGCGTGTGGGTACGTCTGGAGCCCCGGCGGCACGCTCGCCATGCTCGCCGCGAGCATGGCACCGAACCACAGCATCACCATGGGTGCCGCCAGCAGCACGAGACCGGAACCGTACCGCAGCAGCACGTAGTGCCAGCGCGGGAGGGGCAAGGTCAGCGCGTAGACGTGCTGGTTGCGGTGGTCGCGGGACCAGGCCGTCGTGCCGAGCAGGAGCCCGATCGCGAGCGCCAGCAGTGGGTAGGCACGGCTCCACTCCTCGACCGCGGAGAGCAGGGCCAACGCGTCGAGCCACGTCGGGTCGGCCACGCCGGCCTGCTGGACGGTGAGGATCGGCAACGCGAACGCGGCGACCCCGGCCACCACGATGCCAAGGCCCGACCATTTCCACTGGGTGAGCAGGATCTGTCGGAACACGGCCCCCCCTATGCGTCCGGGGTCCTGAAGGTGCGCAGCAGTTCCACGAAGCCCTCCTCGAGATCCAGATCCACGACCTCACGTAGCCGCGCCCCCACTCCCTCGAAGTACTGTTTCATCGGATCCTGCCATCCGCGGACGACCCAGACCTCGCCCCCGCTGAGCCCGTCGCCCGGCTCGCGTGCCAGGAGGACGAATGGCGTATCGCTCACGAGCGACGGCGCGTCGGCCACCCTGAGCCGCTTGATGCCGCTCTTGAAGGTCTGCATGGGCATCTCGGCCACGAGCCGGCCGTCGTCCATCACCCCGACCCAGTCGCAAATCCGCTCCAGTTCGTGCACCAGGTGACTGGAGATGAACACGGTCGCGTCCCGCTGGGACACGTAGTCGAGCACGGCGGTGAGCACATCGCGGCGCACGACCGGATCGAGCCCATCGGTCGGCTCGTCCAACACGAGCAGATCGGGACTCTGGGCAAGCGCCAAGAGCATCATCAACTTGCCGGTTTCGCCCTTCGAGAGCCGGCCGATGCGCGCGGCCGCATCGAGCCGAAACCGCACCCGCAATTCCTCTGCGCGCCGCGCATCCCACGTCCGGAAGAACGCCCCGTGGTACTTGATGGCCTCGCCGATCGAAAAGCTGTCGTACAGGTGTGGCCGCTCGGGTACGTACCCCGTGCGTGCAAGCACACGCGCCGCGTCTGCCGGGATCGGGCGGCCGAGCACCTGGATGCTGCCCTTGCCGCGGCGCAACAGACCTAGCATGAGTCGGATCGTAGTAGTCTTGCCCGATCCGTTCGGCCCGAGGAACCCGTAGATCGAACCGGACGGGACGTTCACCGTCAGATCGCGAATCTCGAAGCTCGTTCCCAGGCGGTGGTGCACGCCGCGCATCTCGATGGCGTTGGTCATCCGGCCTCCGTTCCGATCTCGAGTCGCAGGGCCCGCAGGACGTCCTGAGCGCTGAGGCCCAGCCGGGCGGCATCAGCCAGCACGTCGCGCACGAGATCCCGGGCCTGGTCGTGCCGCTCCGCGTCGCGCCGGTTCGCACCGATGTCGAGCACGAACGTCCCAGAGCCCTGACGCATCTCGACGAAGCCTTCCGCTTCGAGCGCCCGATACGCCTGCACGACGGTCGCCGGGTTCACTCGGAGCCTACCGGCGAGACGGCGCACGGAGGGCAGCGGATCGCCCGGGCGCAATTCACCCGCCGCTACCGCCACTCGGATGCGATCGGCGATCTGGTCGTAGAGGGGTGTGGGACTGCGGGGATCGATCTGGTCGAACATTCGCCCGCCAGGTGTATCGGTCTGTTAATACAGTAATGTACTTGACGGGATCCGTCAATAGTCCAGCATATCGTTGTATAACAACGACTTACAAGTTCTAGGCGATCTCGCCTACCCATTGTACACCATGCCGCCCTGTTCCCGATACAGCGCCAGCACGGCCTTCGCCTCTTCACGCAACACCTCCCCACGGAATGCAACGCCCCTGCGCTCCAGATACCGGTACGACTCGGGGAACACGGGACCCTCATCAAAGCCGAAGGCCATCGCCTCCTCTCGCGTCGCCCCGGTGGTGATCCGCCGCACCCCGCCCCAGAGTGCCGCGCCCAGGCACATCGCGCACGGACTGCACGACGCGACCAGCTCGTGCTCGGGCAGCCCATCCGCCCGCAGCGAGTACCTCTCGACCGCCTGCTCGGCGGTCATGAGCGCAAGAATCTCGGCATGGAGCACGGAGTTGTGTTGCCCCACAACCAGGTTGACTCCAATCCCCACCAATCGGCCGGTTTCCAACTCGAAGACCGCCGCACCGAACGGCCCACCGCTCCCGCGTACGACGTTCTCGCGGGCGAGGGCGATCGCGAGCTGCATCCGCTCCTCGACGCTGCGGCACGCGTGGCCGGGATCGACGAGGTCGGCGGTCCAGTCGGGGAGTGCGATCGTGAGGGGCCCGATCATCGGGGTAGGTACCGCTTCGGGAACTTCGCCACCACCGTGTACTGCGGATCCACTACATTCGCGATCGTGCTCTCGGCGAGCTGCCCGAGGAGCATGTACGCATCGTACCGGTCGAAACCCCAGTCCTCTTCCAGCCACTCGATCAGCTCGACGTGTGCGACGCGGAAGGCATCGATCAACGGGCGTGCGCTTCCGGCGACCATGATGTAGTCCGCGTCCTCCAGGCGCGGCCAGTCGATCGTCCGTCCCTTGACGACATCGATCTCCAGCACCACGTCCATCGACGTTTCCAAACCCGTGCCGGCGATCTCGCCGACACCCTGCCGTGCATGACCGTCACCGAAGTAGAAGTAGGCTCCGTCGTGAAAGACCGGCAGGTACACGGTCGTGCCCTCGCGCAGCTCGCGGGCATCCATGTTCCCGCCGAAGTACCCGGGCCACAGCGCCGAGTAGGACTCCTCCCCGCGAGGCGCGACCGAGAGACGACCCAACATCGGCTGCAGATCGACGGTGATG
>JBDHDN010000267.1:0-8422 GCA_039591485.1 Gemmatimonadota bacterium | reverse complement strand
ACGGGGCTCGCGTACGGCCCGCTGAGCTGGCCGCGCTCCTACTCGTCGGGGCGGTGTCCGCGGTGGGATGTGGAGACGGTTCGTCTGCCCATGAGTTGTTCGCGGATGAAGCCTATGCAGAGGGCCGCTACGGAGATGCCGTGCAGGAGTATCGGCTTGCGCTGGCGGGAAATGAGTCGGACGCCGGCCTGCACCTGAAAGCGGCGTCGGCTGCCCTTCGAGCCGGCGATCTGGTGACCGCCGCCGCCGAGTTCACGAGCATGGGACTCGCGGCGGACGGACGCCGCCGGGAGAATGCAGCCGAGGGGCTCGTGAGGATCGCACGGGCCGCTGTCGAGCGTGATGAGCGTGTCGCTCTCGCCGCAGCACTCCAGGGACTCGAGCGGATCGCGCCGGAGGCCGTTCTGAGTGGTCTGGCAGCGGAAGCCGTGAGCGTGCTGGGAGAGCTGCCGCAGGGCGCGGATGCACTCACGGTCCTGCTGCATGCGGCGGCGTCGGCGCCGGACACGCGTGAACAGGACTCCCTGATGCTCGAGTACGGTCGGGTACTCCAACGCACGTCCCGGTGCGATGACGCGGCCGTCGTGTTCGAGAGCATCGTGCGGCGGGAGCGTGCCGCGGCCGTGACGGAAACCGCCCGCTCCGGGCTCGTGACCTGTGCACTTCAGCTCGGGCGAGCGGCACTCGACGCCGGACAGCCGAGCATCGCCGAGCGGTGGTTCGAGCTCGCGGCGAGCCGCGCCGGGGAGTCGGCCGCTGGACGTGTCGCATACGTCGGCCTTGGTGACGTGCGGTTTGCGCTGGGCGATGTGCTGGGCGCGATCGAGGCGTTCGAACAGGCACGAGCCGGTGCGAGTCCCGGCGATTCGCTCTACAACATCGTTGCCCGACGCCTGAACCTCATCGCGAGCCCCCCTTCAGCGAACCCCTGAGGCCGTGTAGCTTGTTCACGCAGCCGCCGGTGCTGGTCGGAACTCGAATTCCCGGAAGGGTATAACTCGTCGCTATGCCGCGCATCGCCACGCTGATTGCAGCGCTGCCGCTGCTGGTAGGGTGCAGCAAGACGCTGGATCCGCAGCTCTACCCCTCGGAGGAGTCCCTCTTCGAGGCCTCGATGGACGCCTATCGCGAGGGGGATTGCGGGCTCGCGCGGCAGGGCTTCCAGCGGCTCGTGTTCGAGCTGCCGGGGCAGGACGAACGTCAGGCAAGCGTGCGCTACTATCTGGGCGAGTGCATGCTGCAGGGCGACGAGGCGCTCGAAGCCGCTCGACAGTTTCGCCGCGTTGCAGACGAGTATCCGCGCCACACACTGGCGCCGGACGGCCTGCTGCGGGCCGGCGATGCCTACGCGCAACTGTGGGACGATGCCGAGCTGGATCCGACGTATGGAGAGACGGCTCTGGCGACCTATGGTGAGCTCGTCGGGCGCTACCCGACGAGTGCGGCCGCGGGACGCGCGCGCCTCAGGATCGCCGGCCTGAACGAGATGTTCGCCGAAAAGGGCTACAAGAGCGGTGTGTTCTACTACCGGTTGAAGGCCTTCGACTCCGCGATCATCTACTTCCGGAATGTCGCAGCGGACTATCCTGCGTCCTCCTTCGCTGGGTTGTCGGTCGTAAAGCTGATCGAGACGTACGATCGGATCGGCTACGTCGAGGAGCGGGACGAAATGTGCGTCTATCTGCAGCAGTACTACCCGGGCACGGAGGGAGTCGAGGACCAGTGCTCCCGGGGTGCGTAACGGCATCCGTACTCTCCCGCCAGCCCGGACGGGTCGCACGCGGCGCTGGTGGGATCTGATATGCGGCGCGGTGTCTTCGGCGGTTCCTTCGATCCAGTCCACGTCGGACACATCACCGTGTCAGACGCGGCGGCGGCGGCGCTCGGTCTCGGGATCGTTCATCTGGTGCCTGCCTACGACCAGCCCTTCAAGTCAGGTGAGCATTGCGCGGGGCCAGAGCACCGGGTGGCGATGCTCGAGCGTGCTGTGGTCGGACATCCGCGGCTTGTGGCGGATGACCGGGAGATTCGCCGTGGGGGCGTATCGTACACGGTCGATACCCTGAGGGAGATGTGCCGGGAGTATCCCGGAGATTCGTTATGTTTACTGATTGGGGCTGATGCCGCCGTGGACCTGCCGAACTGGCGCGACGTGGACGAACTGACGCAGCTCGCTCGCATCGTCGCACTGACGCGCCCGGGGGCGGCCCCGCCGGATCACTCGATGGTCGACCAGTGCCTCGCGGTGCCCGCGATCGACGTGTCGGCGACGGAGATCCGGCGCCGCGTGGTCGGTGGTGAGCCTATCGCGAATCTCGTGCCGCCCGCGGTTGCGGCGTACATCGCGTCGCACGGACTGTATCGAACGTAGGGACAGATGCTCAAGACCCTGGTAACGAAGGTCATCGGCACGCGCTTCGCGCGTGAGCTGAAGCGGATTCAACCGATCATCGATGCGATCCGCCTCGGCGCGCTGCGGAGTCAGTACGAAGACAAGAAACAGGCGCGCCATGACTGCGCCGATCCGGATGAGCGGGACACCCTCAACCGGGAAGTGAACGATCTCGAGCAGCAGTTGAAGGACGAGACTGCCAAGGCGCTCGACGATGTTTTGCCGGAGGCGTTTGCCACGGTGCGGGAGGCCTGCCGCCGCCTGAAGGGGTCGCAGGTCGTGATGATGACGCACGAGCTGGAGTGGGATATGGTCCCGTACGACGTCCAGCTCATCGGCGGCATCGTGCTCCACCAGGGGAAGATCGCCGAGATGGCAACGGGCGAGGGCAAGACGCTGGTCGCGACGCTGCCCCTCTATCTCAACGCCCTGCCGGGCAAGGGCACGCATCTCGTCACGGTCAACAACTATCTCGCGCGCCGCGACTCGCAGTGGATGGGGCACGTCTACAAATGGCTCGGGCTCACCGTGGGCTGTATCGACGACACGGAGCCGTCTTCGCCCGAACGCCGCGCCGCGTACCAGTGCGACATCACGTACGGCACCAACAACGAGTTCGGGTTCGACTACCTGCGGGACAACATGGTGTTCTCGCTGGAGCAGCGCGTGCAGCGCGAACACGTCTTCGCGATTGTCGACGAGGTTGACAGCATCCTCGTAGACGAGGCGCGCACGCCGCTCATCATCTCGGGGGCCGTCGGCAACGAAAACGATGCGCGCTACGGTGAGTTCAACTCCCAGGTCACGAATCTGGTTCGGCGCCAGACCGCGGTGGTGAACGAGATCCTCGCGGAGGTGGATGCCCACGTGAAGGAACACGGCGCGCCCGACTACGACGCCGCGGTCAAGTTGTATCAGGCGCAGCTGGGCATGCCGAAGAACAAGAAGCTGATGAGGCACTTGCAGGAGGGGAGCATCAAGCAGCAGGTGCAGCGGGTGGAGCTCGACCGCGTCGCGGACCGAAAGCTGCCCGCCAATCAGCGCCGCCTGGCAGGAATCGAGGAGCAGCTCTTCTTCGTCCTCGATGAGCGCGGTCACTCGGTTCACCTCACCGACAAGGGTGTCGAGGCGATGAGCCCCGACGACCCAGATCTCTTCCTCATTCCGGACATCTCAGAGGAATTCGGTCGGCTCGAGCATGAAGAGACCCTGAGTGCCGAGCAGAAGGTCGAGCGTCGGCGTCAACTCGAAGCCGAGTATGCGGCGAAGAGCGAGAAACTGCAGATCATCCACAAGCTGCTGCAGGCGCACGCGCTGTACGAGAAGGACGTCGAGTACGTGGTGCAGGACGGTCAGGTCTTCATCGTCGACGAGTTTACGGGTCGGATCCTCCCGGGCCGGCGCTGGTCGGATGGGTTGCACCAGGCGGTCGAGGCGAAGGAGAGCGTGTCGATCCGCGGTGAGACGCAAACCCTCGCCACGGTCACCATCCAGAACTATTTCCGGATGTACGACAAGCTCTCCGGGATGACGGGCACCGCGGAGACTGAAGAGACGGAGTTCTTCCAGATCTACGGGCTGGAGGTGATGGTCATCCCGACCAACCGGCCGGTGCGGCGGGTGGATCGCCACGACCTGATCTACAAGACCCGGCGCGAGAAGTACAACGCGATCATGGAGGAGATTCAGCGGCAGCACGAGCGGGGCCTGCCGATCCTCGTAGGTACGACCAGCGTCGAGGTGTCGGAGACACTCGCGCGGATGCTGAAGCGGCGGGGCCTCAGGCACGAGGTGCTGAACGCGAAACAGCACCAGCGCGAAGCGGAGATCGTGACCCAGGCGGGACGCCCGGGCAGCGTCACGATCGCGACGAACATGGCGGGACGCGGGACCGACATCAAGCTCGGACCCGGCGTGCGGAAGTGCCAGGTGTGCGGGATCAAGGCGCGCCTCGCCCCGTTCGGACAGGCGGTCGAGGAGGCTGACCTGTCGGAGGCCGAGATCAAGGAGTTGGGCTGCAACCAGGATCCTCCCTGCGGGCTCGCAGTGATCGGTACGGAGCGGCACGAGTCGCGTCGCATCGATCGACAGCTCCGGGGACGGTCGGGCCGTCAGGGCGATCCGGGAGAGTCCGTGTTCTTCCTGTCGCTGGAGGACGACCTGATGCGGCTGTTCGGCTCAGACCGAGTGGCCAAGATCATGGAGAAGTCGGGTGCCGAGGAAGGCGAGGTCCTCACCCACCCCCTCGTCACCCGTGCCATCGGCAGCGCCCAGAAGCGGGTCGAGTATCAGAACTTCCAGGCACGGAAGCGGCTGCTCGAGTACGACGACGTGATGAACCAGCAGCGGGAGGTGATCTACTCCCAGCGGCTGTTCGCACTCGAGGGCGGCGAGGAGCTGAAGGCCGAGGCGGTGCGGATGATCCGCGACGCGCTGGGCCGATTTGCCCAGGAGCAGGGTGCCGAGTTGCCGGAGCGCTGGGACCGGGAAGTGATGCTGCAGGACTTGCTGCTGCGGTACCTGATCTCCGCTCCGGATATCCGTGACGACTCGAAGGTTCCCGACGTCGAGGCGCTCGAGGAGCTGTTGGTTCGGGCAGGAAGCGAGGCGTTCCGCGCCAAACTGGACACGTGGGGGGAGCTGGGCCGACGGCATGGAGTGGAGGACCTTGCCGAGCGCCTGTTGTCCCAGGTCATGCTGCAGGTTATCGACGAGAAGTGGAAGGATCACCTCTTCGAGCTCGACCACCTGCGTCAGGGCATCCAGTATCGGGCGTGGGGGCAGAAGGACCCGCTGGTCGAGTACAAGAAGGAAGCGTTCGACATGTTCGTCGACTTGAACGCCGACATCAAGTCGACGTTCACTGAACGGTTTCTCAAGTTCCAGGTTCAGATCTCGGCACCGCCGCCGCAACGCCAGACCCGCCCCGGAGCGATCCGGGTCGAGAAGCCGGAAGCTCGGACGCCGCAGCCCGACGACGCGGATCTCATGGTCGGTGCCGGTGCCCGCATGGCGAATCCCCCTGGCGCGATGCAGGCCACGCACGGCGATCCCGGCGACGCTCCGGCCCGGCCAGTCGAGCGCTCATTGCCGAAGGTGGGCCGGAATGATCCGTGCCCCTGCGGCAGCGGCAAGAAGTACAAGAAGTGCCACGGAGCCGGCGGGTAGGCCGAGGGCCGGACAGGCCGCCGGTCATTGACCACGGCTCACGCTGGGGCTCGACCGATGGCTGCTGAGTGGATTCGGTCGATTGGGGAACGTGATCCGCCCGGGCGCTCGACCGCCCGTCGTAGCATTTCGATTAACCCCTCCGCTCCGACGGGCCCACATTGGGTGTATGGCACCGTATCGCCTCTCCGAGACGGGGATCCGCGACCGACCTCGGGAACGCCTGTATGAGCAGGGTCCGGCGTCGTTGACGCTGATTGAGCTACTCGCCATTCTCTTAGGTACGGGGACCTCGCGGGGCGACGTGCTGGAGGTCGCGGCCGGGGTGCTGAGCCTGGCCGGAGGGTCGCTTCGGGCGTTGGCCCGCCGCCCGATCGGGGAGATCGGGCGGGTGAGCGGTGTGGGCCGAGCGAAGGCGGCACGCGTGGCCGCGGCACTTGAGCTCGGCCGGCGTTTGGCAAGTGAGGAGGCATCGCCAGGGTTCGACATCGGCTCGCCGGCCGACGTTCGACGGTGGTGTGCGCCCACCCTGCGCGATTTGCCGGTGGAGGAGTTTCATCTCCTGACACTCGATACACAGAACCGGATCACGCGCGACCTGCTGATTACCCGAGGGATCCTGAACAGCTCGCTGGTGCACCCCCGGGAGGTGTTCCGGGCCGCGATCGCCGAAGCGGCAGCTGCGGTGATCGTAGTACACAACCATCCGTCGGGGAACCCGACGCCGTCTGCAGACGACCGGGCCGTGACCCGACAGCTGGTGGAGGCAGGGCGCCTGTTGGACGTACCGGTGTACGATCACGTAATCGTCGCCGGGGACCGCTACTTCAGCTTTGCGGAGGCCGGACTGCTGTGACCACGGCGCTGCAGACTGTCGATGCCGATTTCGCCCGCGCCGTTAGCGAGCGGGGCGACCGGCTCGATCTCGAGCTGATCGAGCGCGCGTTTCAGCTCAGTTACAGCGCCCACCGAGGCCAGAAGCGGCTGTCGGGTGAGGACTTCATCTCCCACTCGATCGAGGTTGCCAAGATCCTGGTCGACCAGCAGCTCGATTCCGTCACCGTGGCTGCGGCACTGCTGCACGACGTCGCCGAGGACTCCGACGTGACCCTGGGCGAAATCCGGACGGAGTTTGGTGACGAGGTCGGCGACATCGTGGACGGGCTGACCAAGATCTCGACGCTCACCTTCCGCTCAGCGGAGGAGGAGCAGTCCGAGAACTACCGCAAGTTTCTGCTGTCGATTTCCCGCGATGCGCGGGTCATCATGGTCAAGCTCGCGGACCGCTTGCACAACATGCGCACGCTCGAGCACCTGCCGGACCACCGCCGGCACAGCATTGCGCTCGAGACCCGAGAGATCTACGCACCGCTGGCGCACCGGTTCGGTATGGCCGGGATCAAGTCGGAGCTCGAGGACCTCGCATTCAAGTTTCTCGAGCCCAGCGAGTACGAGGCGCTTGCGGGGCAGGTGCAGGCCAAGCGCACCGAGCGGCAGGAGATGATTCAGCGGCTGAGGATGCCGTTGACGGAGGCCCTCGAGGCGGCGGGCGTCCGCGACGTGGACGTGACCGGCCGGCCCAAGCACCTCTGGTCGATCTACAAGAAGATGCGGCTCAGGCACCGCCCGTTCGAGGAGATCTACGACCTGATGGCGATCCGGGTGTTGGTGAAATCGGTTCCGGATTGCTACCACGTGCTCGGGATCATCCACCACCACTGGACACCGCTCCAGGAGCGCATCAAGGACTACATCGCCTCGCCGAAATCGAACGGCTACCAGTCGCTGCACACCACGATCTTCGGTCCGGGCGGGCAGCTGTACGAGATCCAGATTCGCACCCGGGAGATGCACCGTACGGCGGAGTTCGGCATCGCCGCGCACTGGGTGTACAAGGAGCGGCGCGACCGTGACGAGCTGGATTCGCGGTTCGAGTGGTTCCGGCAGCTACTGGAGCTCCAGCAGGACGCCGGCAGCCCCGAGGAGTTCCTGGAGTTCCTGAAAATCGACCTCTATCAGGACGAGATCTTCGTCTTCACGCCGCGCGGCGACGTGAAGCGCCTCCCCGCGAGCGCTACACCGATCGACTTCGCCTTCGCGGTGCACACGGAAGTCGGGCTGCGGTGCCAGGGAGCCAAGGTCAATGGCCGGATCGCACCGCTGCACCGGCCGCTGCGCAACGGTGACACCGTGGAGATCCTCACCGGGCCGTTCGCACGTCCGAGCAAGGACTGGATGAGCCACGTCCGCACGGCCCGCGCGCGGCAGAAGATCCGGCAGTGGATCAACCGGGAGGAGTCGGAACGAAGTGCCACGCTCGGGCGCCAGATCCTGGAGCGGGAGTTGCGCCGCCGCCGCCTGGCGATGCCGCACGACGACGTGCTCGAGGCTGCGGCCCAGCGCCTCTCCGTGCAGTCGGTCGAAACGCTCTACTCCGTGCTCGGACGGGGCGACACCCCGATCGGGCAGGTGATGAAGGCGCTGTTCCCGGATCACTCGACGCAGGAGCTCCAGGCCCCCAAACCCACGCGGTTCGGCCGAGTGATCGACAGGATCAGGCTTGGTCGCGGAGTCAAGGTGCACGGGGTGGATGGACTGATGGTCCGCTACGCCCAGTGCTGCCAGCCGGTGCCTGGCGATCCCGTGGTCGGATTCGTCACGAAGGGTCGCGGCATCTCGATTCACCGTGCAGACTGCCCCAACTTGCTCACGGTGCCAAGCGATCCCGATCGGCGCGTGGAGATCGACTGGCAGGAAGTCGAGGGCGAGCTGTTCGTCGTGAGTCTCGGCGTGGTCGGTGAGGACCGCCGGGGCCTCTATGCCGACCTGATGGAGGCCGTTTCCGATACCGGCACGAACATT
>JBDHDN010000266.1:0-5966 GCA_039591485.1 Gemmatimonadota bacterium | reverse complement strand
TGAGCGCGGGCTCTACAAGACCACCGATGGCGGCGAGACGTGGCGGAGGGTTCTGGGCGACGACGAGTGGACCGGGGTCACGGACATCGTGATGGATCCGCGCGATCCCGACGTCCTGTACGCCGTAACCTGGGATCGCCACCGTACCGTGGCGGCCTACATGGGCGGCGGGCCCGGCTCCGGGATCCACAAGAGCACCGACGGGGGCGAGACGTGGACCACGCTCACTACCGGCCTGCCGTCCTCCAACCTCGGCAAGATCGGGCTCGCGATCTCGCCGCAGGATCCGGACATCGTATACGCGGCGATCGAGTTGGACCGGCGCACCGGAGGCCTCTACCGATCCACCAACCGAGGCGGATCGTGGACCAAGATGTCCGACGCGGTCTCGGGTGGCACCGGGCCGCATTACTATCAGGAGCTGTATGCCTCACCGCACCGGTTCGGACGGCTCTACCTGGTGAGCGCCGTGACGCTCATTTCCGACGACCACGGTGCCACGTTCCGGGGCATGAACCTGAACAAGAAGCACTCGGACGACCACGCGATCGCGTTCCACCAGGACGATCCGGACTATCTGTTGGTGGGGAGCGACGGCGGGTTGTACGAGACCTACGACGACATGGAGACGTGGCGGTTCATCCGCAATCTCCCGGTGATGCAGTACTACAAGATCTCGGTGGATGACGCGGAACCGTTCTACTTCGTGTACGGCGGCACCCAGGACAACGGATCCAATGGCGGCCCCTCGCGCACCGACGCCGACCACGGCATCCGAAACGCCGACTGGTTCAAGACCCTTGGCGCCGACGGCCACGGCTCCGCGACCGAGCCGGGCAACCCGAACATCATCTACGGGGAGTTTCAGCAGGGGGTGCTCTACCGGGTGGATCGCATCACGGGCGAGCAGGTGTTCATCCAGCCGCAGGCGGGGGAGGGCGAGCCTGCAGAGCGGTACAACTGGGACGCGCCGATCGAGATCAGTCCGCACAGCCCCACCCGCCTCTACTTCGCGTCCCAGCGCGTGTGGCGCACGGACGATCGGGGCAATAGCTGGACACCTATCTCCGGCGACCTGACGCGCAATCAGGAACGCATCACGCTGCCGATCAGGGGCGCGCAGCAGAGCTGGGACAATCCGTGGGACGTCTCGGCCATGTCCAACTACAACACGATCAGCTCGCTGGCCGAGTCGCCGCTCGTGGAGGGCTTGATCTACGCGGGCACCGACGACGGCCTGCTCCAGGTCACCGAAGACGGTGGTGCCACCTGGCGCCGCATGGAGGTCGGGGACATCCGGGGCGTGCCCGCGACCGCCTTCGTGAACGACATCAAGGCCGACCTGTACGACACCGGCACCGTCTACATGGCCCTCGACGACCACAAGTCCGGCGACTTCAGCCCGTATCTGGTGAAGAGCACGGACCGCGGGCGATCATGGAGCTCGATCGCTGGGGATCTACCGGAGCGGCACCTCGTGTGGCGTGTGGTGCAGGACCACGTGAACCCGCAGTTGCTGTTCGCGGCGACGGAGTTCGGGATCTTCTTCACCGTGGACGGTGGGACCAAGTGGATCGAGCTGGAGGGCGGTGTGCCCACCATCTCGTTCCGCGACATCACCATTCAGCGCACCCACCAGGACGTCGTGGCCGGATCGTTCGGCCGCGGCATCTTCATCCTGGATGACTACACGCCGCTCAGGGATCTGAGCGACGAGATGCTGGCGCAGAAGGCGGTGCTATTCCCGATCCGCACCGCGCCTTGGTACCTGCCGAGAAACGTGGTGGACTCCGAGGGACGCGACGAGTACCAGGCGGAGAACCCGCCGTTCGGGGCCGTGGTCACCTACTATCTCCGCGATGGCTACCAGTCGTTGCAGGCCGCGCGGCAGAAACGGGAGCGCGACCTTGCCGAGGGCGCGGACGTGCCGTTCCCCGGGTGGGAGGCGCTAGAGCAGGAGGAGCGGGAGCAGGGCCCCACGGTCCAGGTCGTCGTGCGCGACGCAGCCGGCACCGTGGTGAATCGCGTGGACGGTCCCACCGGGTCGGGCGTTCATCGCGTGAGCTGGGACCTCCGCTATGCGAGTGCCGACGTAGTCGAGTTCGGCGATACGGGCACTGGGAGGGGGTTCCTCGTCCTCCCCGGCAGCTACACGGCGACGCTGGTTGCGATCGAGCAGGGGCAGGTCAGTGAGCTTGTGGGGCCGGTGTCATTCGCGGTCGAACCGCTCAGGGATGGGGCGCTACCGCGGGTGCCCAACGACATCGTGGCGGCGTTCCGTGCCGAGCTGGAGACGTTCCAGCAGGACCTCGCGCGCGCCGACAACATCCTGGACGATCTCGTCGAGCGGGTCGAGGCCATGCAGACGGCGCTCGAGCGCGCCGACGTCGGTGACACGGCGCTGACCCGCCGGCTGTACGCGACGCGGGTCGAGTTGCTCGAGCTACGCGCGGCGGTCGAGGGCAGCGAGGCGAAAGACGAGATCGGCGAAGAGCGCGATCGGCCGTCTCCCAGGAACCGGTACTCCGTGGGCGCACGGGGTCTCAACACGACGTACGGCCCGACCGAGATGCATCGCCAAGCGGTCGCGGCGGGCCGGAGGGAGTTGGCCGCGCTCGAAACCGAGTTGAGCCGGATGGCGGAGCAGGTGATGCCCGAACTCGAGCGCGCGCTCGAGACAGTGGGTGCACCGCCCATCGAGCGAGTCAGGCGATAGTCAGCGAAGAGCGTACGGCGTTACGGGCCGGACGCCCCGGGGGAGGAGACACTACCATGCGTGACGGCGCACAGTTCGGCCAACAGCCTGGGGGATGCACAACGATCCTGGCAGGAGGTGCTGCATGAGCACTGTCGACAGAAGGCAGTTCCTAGAAACAAGCGCGGCCAGTTTGCTCGTCGTGGGCGGCGGTCTTGGCTGCACCGTGGAGGAGCAGGGACCGTCCGGTGGTGCGCCCGCAGGCTCACCGTTCGACAGGCCGCTCGGCTTTCAGTCGTATGGGGTGAGGCGGGAGATCGAACGGGATTTCACGGGCACGCTCGAAGCCGTTCGGAAGCTCGGATACGCTTCTGTCGAGATGTGCTCACCACGCGGCAATTACTACAGGACAGCGGGGTACGGGAATCTCACGAACGTGCCGCCGGCGGAAATCAAGCAGCAGATCGAGGACGTCGGGCTCGACTGTCGATCCGCACACTTCGAACCCCACGAGGTCGTGATCGACGATCCAGCCAGGACCGCCGACTACGCCGCCGCCCTCGGCTTGGCGGACATCGTGATGTCGGGTTCCGGCATTGCTGACGACGGCACGGTGGACGACATCAAGCGGTGGGCGGACAAGGCCAACAGCGCAGCCGAAGTGGTCACGGCGGCGGGGCTGCGGCTCGGCTATCACAACCACCTCATCGGGCCCGAAGTGGACGGACGGCCGCAGTACGAGCACATCATGGAAGCCCTCGATCCGAACCTGATCGCGATGCAGTTCCAGCTTGCCTCCATCCAGGGTGGGTACGACGTCGTGTACTACCTGGAGAAGTACGCGGGCCGCTACGTCTCCCTGCACATGCACGACTACGACCCCGCGGCCAAGGCCGCCGAACCGGGGCGGCTGGGGCGCATCGTGCCCTGCGGGGAGGGAATGATCGACTGGCCCGCGGTGCTGCGGGCGGCAATGCGGAGTGACATCGCCGAACACGGTTTCATCGTGGAGATCGAGACCGACGCACCGCTCGAGGGGTTGCGGAAGAGTGTCGAGTTCCTGAGGACGCTGCGGGTGTAGACCCGAGGGTGCGCCACAGCTCGGTGTTGACGCTCCCTCAGCTCCGATCACGCGCTACCTGCTCGTGCGACGGACGCCGCGATGGTGCACGTCGCCCACCGGAGCGTGAAGCGTGAACAGTCTCGAGCGTGTCACCAGGCGGTTGCGCGGTCTGCCGGTCGATCGCCCCCCCAACGTCGACATCATGATGACCTTCGCGGCGCATCATGCGGGGCACCGCCTACGGGAGTACTATCTCGATCATCGCATCCTGGTGGACGCCAACCTCCGGGTCGCTAACGACTTCGCGCTGGACATCGTCCAGGCCATCAGCGACCCGTACCGTGAGGCGGTCGATCTGGGGCTCGCGGTCGAATTCCCGGACGACGGCCTGCCGGTGAGCAGGGAACCGCTCCTGATGACACCGGACGACGCGCGGCGGCTGCGGCCGATCCGCCCTGAGGATGGGCGGCGGATGAGTGACCGGATTGCGGCGGTCGGACTGTTCAGGGCCCGGGTCGGCGGGGAGATCCCGATCCTGGGGTGGGTGGAAGGCGCCCTCGCCGAGGCGGCGGACCTGCGGGGCATGATGAACCTGATGATGGATCTGCGCGAGCGCCCCGTATGGGTGAAAGAGCTGCTGGAGATGCTCGTCGAGGTGGAGATCGGGTTTGCCCTGGCCCAGGTGGATGCCGGTGCCGATATCATCGGACTGGGTGACGCGGTCGCCTCGCAGGTTTCTGCGGCCATGTATCGGGAGTTCGCGCTCCCGTACGAGCAACGGATCTTCCAGGCGGTCAGCGATGCAGGGGCCGTTGCGCGGCTGCACGTCTGCGGTGATACCACGCACCTGATCGACGACATGATCGCGAGCGGTGCCGACATCGTCGACGTCGACTGGATGGTCGACTTCGCCCGTGCGGCCGCGTTGTGTGGCGAGCATCCCGCGCCGTGCGGTAACTTCGATCCGGTCTCGGTGATGCTACAGGGAAACGTGCAAACCGTATACGACGCGACCCTCGCCTGCCTGCGTGCGGGCGGGAACCGCTGCTTCAGCATGGCCGGCTGTGAGATTCCGGATGGGACGCCGGCCGGAAACCTTCACGCCCAATCACGCGCGCTTGAAGACTTCGCTCGATCGGAGCGATGATCCGTGCACAAACCATCGGCAGCCGATGTCGATGAACAGAGGAGGGTGGTGTTCAATGACCACTCGTTTGCAGAAGCCGGTACTGTTCCTGTGTTCGTTCCTGACGCTGACTGCGGCGCTGGGAGTTCCGGCCGCGTCGGCGTGCGCGCAACAGCGTCCGCAGCTCGGCGAGAGCTCGATCACCGAGCTGATCGACGCCATGACGGTCGAGGAGAAGGTCAAGCTCCTGGTCGGGATGGGTTTGAACCTGACCGCGCTCATGCCCGACACGGGGGAACTGGGACAGGCGGCAGCGGCGATGGCAGCCTTCCTCCCGGCCGCACCTCCCGAGGGTCTGGAAGTGCCAGACAAGGTCTTGGGAGCGTCGGGACGGACGCACGCGGTGCCGGAGCTCGGCATCTCCTCCATCACGCTCACGGACGGCCCTGCCGGGGTGCGCATCTCGCCTATGCGTCCGGACGCGCCTGGGCGCATGTACTACACGACGGCCTTCCCGGTGGCGACGCTCACCGCCTCATCCTGGGATACTGAGCTGCTCCATACTGTCGGGGAGGCGTTCGGCGCGGAGCTCCGCGAGTATGGCATGGACATCCTCCTCGCCCCTGGGATGAACATCCACCGCAATCCGCTCGGCGGCCGGAACTTCGAGTACTACTCCGAAGATCCACTCCTGTCGGGCCGGCTCGCTGGCGCCTTCGTCGACGGTTTGGAGTCAGAGGGGGTCGGCGCAACGCTCAAGCACTTCGCTGCGAACAACCAGGAGTTCAATCGGCGGCAACTGAACACCATCGTCAGCGAGCGGGCGCTCCGTGAGATCTACCTGCGCGGCTTCGAGATCGCGGTGCGGGAGGCGCAACCGTGGGCGATCATGAGCTCTTACAACCTGGTCAACGGAACGTGGACGCCCGAGAGCCACGATCTCCTGACCACCATCCTGCGGGACGAGTGGGGCTTCGAGGGGTTCGTGATGACGGACTGGTGGGGCGGCGACGATCCGGTGGCGATGCTCAAGGCGGGGAACGACGTGCTCATGCCGGGCACCGCGGTGCAACTGGATGCCG
>JBDHDN010000265.1:0-5972 GCA_039591485.1 Gemmatimonadota bacterium | reverse complement strand
GGATGTCCTCGCGGGGGTATTTGGATAGGGAGGAGAAGGGAGGGTGCGGGCCAAGGGCACCATAGGACATGTCGAATTGGAGCGGAGGAGCGGTACTGGATTCATCGGTATCGCTCCTCGCGCCATGTGTGAGCGGAGGGGGGGACGGAACTTGGCCTTCATCCACGTGCAAAGGGGCGAACCGGCCGAGGCGGAATCCTATCGCCAGCTGCTCGCTGCCTTCGGCTCACGCGGTCCGCGAGACGCGCTCGGACCGCGCCCCGCCGATAGGCGCCCGTTGCCGCTCAAGCTCGAGGGGGCTAGCATCCACCGCTCGGCCATTGACGGCCCCGGAGAGCGGCCAACGGAACCAGCGGTCCGGACCGCGGGTTTCAGACCGTATGACAGGTCATAGACAACGATTGGGGTAGTGCGCACCCAGCATGCACACATGAATCGCAGTCACGCTCGGTGTCGAGTTCTGGCCCTGCTCAGTGCTTTGGTGCTGGGCTTGGGGGGACAATCGGCTGCCGCACAGGGACCGCCACCTGGCCAGGGACGCCGGCCACCCCCGTCGATGCAGCAGCCCGGGGCGCCGGCCTTCTCGGCGGGGTGGCGCATGGAGGCCGCCGCGCAGACGAATCTGTGGTTCCACGCGCTCGCCGTGATCGCAGCCGACCAGCCAGGTCCTCTCGGCCTCTACAGTGCCGACTACGCGCGCTTCATCCGCGACTTCAAGCAGCAGCTGGGTCTCTATCCCACGGCCCTCGATTCGCTCGCACCTGAGTTGCGCGACGCGATCGGCGACGGGCGTGACCTTGAGGTGATCCACTTCGTGCCCCTGTACTTCCCGCAGGCAGCTCCGGAGCGCATGCTCGAGGCCCTGCGGGCGGTGGTCGACCGCAAGGACGGCCCGGCGACCGTCGGCCGCGACGTCGGATTTGGGGTGTTCGTGATGCGGCAGGCCACGCGGGACGGCAAGACGCGCAGTGTGCTGAGGGACCTGCGCGACGCCGTCGAGCAGGAGTGGAACGTCTTCTACCGCCAGTACTGGGCGGACATCGCCGCGGATCAGGACACGCTCATCAGCGCGATGCAGGCGATGTGGGATGCGGTGCTGGCGCCGGGGCTCGAGCGATATCTGGAGGAACGGCGCCTCGCCGGCGGCATAGTCATGCCAGCCCCGGCGTTGGGGCCGGAAGGACGCATCGTCGAACTGCAGGATTACAATCCGGGCGACCAGGTCGTGGCGGTGCAAGACCCCCTGCTCGTCGAGGGGCCCGAAGCCACTGTCTTCGCGTTCCTGAAGGAGCTGTGTTTCCTCCTCATCGACGACCAGAAGCTCCAGCCCGACCCGATATCCCTCGAGGAGCGTGAAGATCTTCGGAGGACGGCCGCGGTCCGGTGTGGTGCGCAGTTGCTGCAGTTCTACGTACCCGAACAGGTCGGTCGGTACCGACGAGCCTTCCTCGATGCGGTGGGGGCGGAGGAGAGCAATACCGTCGAGGCATTCGAGCGGGTGTACTATCTCGACCCGGCGCTGCTCCGGCGGCTCCACCAACAGATCCAGCGACAGTAGGCCAACCGGTTGTTTGATAAGCGCTTACGTTCGTCCATCGGTGGGACCTCTCTCGCGGAATCCTCCCATGTCGGAGCAATCGCTGGGCAGGTGAGGTATTACTGCCTGTGACACCTCGATCGAAGCGCTATCCGACCGCCCGACTGCCCCGAACCGATCGCCGGTACGGAGCTGGGGTCGTGTTCGCCGCGGCAGTGCATGCTCTGGCAATCCTGTTGCTCGCGAGCGGGTGGGTGGAGGCCTACGTCGAAGGCTCCCGTGATCCCGGACCGGGACGTGGTGGCGGCGGTGGCGGCGGTGGAGGGCGCTCGATCCGCTACATCGACCTTCCACCTCTGCCAACTTCCGCTTCCCGGTCCGCTCGACCCGCGGCGAAAACGGCGCCGAAGACCGAGATCGTGCTGCCCAAGCCAAGGGTCGCTCCGGCCGAGGAGAAGCCGATCCTCCCCAATCCCACCATTGCGACTCCCGACCCGGTCATGCCGGTAGTGGCGCGCAGCGCCGCCGACAGTCAGATGTCGTTCGGGCCGGGAACGGGCACGGGCGTAGGTCCCGGCGTGGGCGCAGGCGTTGGGGGCGGGCAAGGCACCGGCCGCGGTCCGGGCATCGGCAGCGGAACGGGGCCCGGCTCAGGCGGAGACGGGACCGCCTACTACGCCCCCGAGCCGCGGGCGATCATCTATCCCTTCGAGGAACCGCCGGCGTCGGTCCGCGGCCGGGAGTTCCTCATCCGGTTCTGGGTCGACAACCGCGGTCGCGTGGACAAGGTCGAGATCGAACCCGAGATCGCCGACCGAGCGTTCCGTGCCAAGCTGATCGAACGGGTGTCCTCCTGGACCTTCTATCCCGCCCGCACCCGTGAGGGGAAGCCGGTCAACGGCCGCTACGAGATCACGTATCAGCCGTAACCGCTCCTTCGCAACCTGGGCCGCCGGAGGTAGGTCAGGCTCGGAAACGGGGCTCGCCTGCAGTACGAGTGACGCGCCGATCAGATGCGTTGCGGAGCGAACCGTCTTGGCACTCACCACGCCACCCGTACGGTACCAGCAAACGACTGCACGACGCTGATCCCGATCCACATGGCACCCACATCATACGTGCCGGGCCGGTAGGAATCCTCCGGGCCCACGGTCGGATACGCGACGGAGAAGGCAATGAACACAAGGAGGGCGATGACGATGGAGCCCATGACGGCGCCGCCGATCGCTCGTCCGATCTCATCGCTCCTTCGCCGGGGGGGCAACCCGTAACGGCCGCTCCGGCGTCCTCACAGGTACCCCCGAGACGTGCCCGCCACTGGTGCCGCCGACCATGAAACCCACGCGTTGTCAGCCGGCAATGCGGCGGCCCTAGCATCCGGCCAATTATCCGAGTTCTTTTCTCGGTATAGTATGCCTATCGCGCCGGGATCGAACGGTTACGATAGGAATCGGCACGATCGCTGAACCGGTTCCAGGAAATGCGGCAGCGGGGTGAGGGCGAGTGATGTGGGGCGACAGAAGAGTTCGGCGAGTGGGCAGCCGCTCTCATTGAGTCCGGAGGCATGCATGACAACGACACCAGCCGATGACGCGGCCGCGGTATCGCGGACTCCGCAGGACCAGGACGTCGACGTGTTCGGGCTCACGCATCCCGGAGCGGTGCGTAAGGAGAACCAGGATCATTTCCTGATTGCATCCCTGTCCAAGCAGATGCACGTCGACCGCACGAGCCTACCGTCCGACGCCGATCTCCCGGTCACGCCGGAGCGCCTCGCGTCGCTCGCAATGGTCGCCGATGGGGTCGGGAGCGGTGGGGGCGGTGAAGAGGCTAGTCGCCTCGCGGTGCAGGCCATCGCGCAGTACGTGACCCAGAGCACGCATGCGTTCTACGGCACGGACGTCGCCGGGGACCCCGAGGCGTTCGAGCGCGTGCTCTCCGAGGCGGCGATGCAGTGCCACGCGAGCCTCCAGGAGAAAGCGGCGAACGATCCGGGGCGCAAACGGTACGGGACTACGCTCACCCTCTGGCTCGGCCTGTGGCCGCACGCCTACCTGCTCCAGGTGGGCGACAGCCGGTGCTACCTGTATAGCGACGGCCAGTTGGCTCAGTTGTCCCGCGATCAGACCATGGCACAGGACTTGGTGGATCAGGGAGTCCTGTCCCGTACCGGAGGATTCAACAGCCCATGGGCACACGTGCTCTCCAGCGCGATCGGCGGCCAGCAGGCAGCTCCGGTCGTCACGCGGATCACCCGCGACTGGGGCACGGTGGTGCTGATCTGTAGCGACGGACTCACCAAGCACGTGTCCGACGAGCGGATCAGCGAGCGGCTGCAGTCGATGACGAGCTCGCAGCACGTGTGCGAAGCGCTGCTGCAGGACGCACTCGACGGGGGGGGGACGGACAACATCACCATCATCGTCGGCCGTACCATCAAGCCGACGGACGTCTAGGGGCGATCGGCAACGGCGCGCTAGCGGATTGATGATGACCGCAGCACTGTCGCAGCGGGGCACTACGGCTCGCGGACGACGGCTCCGCCTTTCATAACCAGACGTACGTTCCGCAACGCGCTGATATCCCTTGTCGGATCCCCCTCGACGGCGATCAGGTCGGCGAGCAGCTCTGACGCGATGCGTCCGCGGTCGGGCAGCAGCAGGATGCTGGCATTCCCGGACGTGGCGGCGCGCAGGGCGTCGACCGTCGGCATACCGTAGTCCACCATCAGCTCGAGCTCCCGTGCGTTGTCGCCGTGCGCGTAGACGCCGACGTCTCCGCCGAAGCAAATGGGAACGCCTGCAGCCAGCGCGGTGCGGAACGACGCTCGTTTGGCGACCACACGGGCCGGCTCCGGGTCCACGCCCTTGCGCCACCCCGCGTACTGACTGACGGCGTCGCCGGCGGCGAGCGTGGGACACAGCGCAACGCCACGCTCAGCCATGAGGCGAAACACCTCGCGAGTGCCGCCGTCGCCGTGCTCAATGGTCAGGACGCCGGCTTCGGTTGCCCGCCGCATCCCCTCGGGAGAGCTTGCGTGCGCAGCCACGGGGCGGCCTGCGCTCCCGGCCACCTCGACTGCAAGCCGCAACTCGTCCAGCGTGAAGGTCGGCATCGCTTCGCCGCTCGGTCCCCAGCGGTAGTCGGCGTAGACCTTCACCCAGTCCGCCCCGCGGCCGATCTGGTCGCGGACGACCCGGACGAGGTCGTCATGACCATCGGTGGCCTCGGCGCCGAGCGGTATGGTCAGTTCTGGGGCACCCTTGGGACCGTAGCTCCCGGTCGTCACGATGGCACGGGTGCTCACGAGAAGACGTGGCCCGGGGATGATGCCTTCGGCAATGGCCTGCTTGATCCCGACGTCGGCATACCCGGCACCCTCGGTACCGAGGTCCCGTTCGGTCGTAATGCCCGCGATGAGCGTCGCCCGAGCGCCAGCCGTCGCGCGCGCGACCCTGAGGGCGAGCGGCTCCCGGAGGACCTGGTCATTCCAGCTGGTCTCGTCGTACGGGTGGAGCAGGAGGTGCGAGTGCCCCTCGATCAGGCCGGGAAGCAGGGTCATTCCAGGCAGTTCGATCAGTCGTGCCTCGGCTGGTACCTCGATCTCGCCGGCCGGACCGGCAGCAACGATGCGCGCTCCCGATACCAGTACGAGCCACTCACGGTGCGGGGTGGGCGTCATGCCATCGAAGACGCGTTCCGGCGCCAGCGCCACGGCCTGCTGCGCCACGAGTTGTGCACCGCCCGTACACAGCACAGCGGCGATCAGAACGGAGAATAGGGGCGGTCGAGTGTACATGTGATCCAATCCCAGCGAGGCGGGTCGTGGTGGGTGGCAATCGAATACCGTCAATCCATAGCGCCATCGTCCCCGGGATGCCAGACGGGCTCTCGGCGTTACATGCCTCAGGGGTGCATGGCGTGCGCGAGTTCAGCAACCGCTCTGCTCACTGCGCCTACCGTTGTCAGTGAGGCCGTGGTGGCGACATCGGTCGAGACTGCGACTTGCTGTGTCCCTTCACTCCAGTGCTCCAAGGTCAGGTCCAGCAAGTGGCAGTCGAAGAGCCACGCTCTGAGCACCGCACGCGTTCCGAGCAGTACCTGTCCGTGGGCGTACACGGGCCGGCGGTCCACGAGTTCCGCCGCCTCGACGCGGAGGATTCGATCGACGTCGAGCAACTCGCACGTCGCCGCGAGGTCAATAGGGTCCACGATGCCCGCCGTCACGAACGTGAAGATCACGCGATGCCACGCTTCCGATTGCCCCGCTACCTGGAGCCGTCGGACCATCTCGTCGGGCACCATCACCGCCGGTGAGGAGGTGTCGCTCTCGAGTGCGTCGACGAGCCGTCGCTCGAAGGCTCGGTTGCTGTCAGCGGGAACCTGTGGCAGCTGCATGCGGGAGACCGCAGTACGCTCGCGTGCCGTCTCCTGC
>JBDHDN010000264.1:0-5989 GCA_039591485.1 Gemmatimonadota bacterium | reverse complement strand
TGATGCCGGGCTTGTCCGCGATGAAATCCTTGCCGTGCTGCATGACCCGGATACCGAGGGGAGCGCGTTCGTTGGGGATGATCGAGGACAGCACGAGCTGGATCGAGTCGTCTTCCAGAATGGCACGCTCATCCGCAACGGCACGGGCGTTCGGATACCGCTCGACGAATGCCGCCCGAAGATCTGGCTCCCTGACGAACACGGCCGCCAACTGGCCGCCACCCCGCGTGACGGCATCGACCATGTGATAGATGTGGAAGTGGTTCATGCCGATCACCGCGAAGCGGAGTCGTGGCGCCTGCCGCCCTCGCCGCTCCGTGTGAACGGCCGCCGTGAGTCCCGCCGGGGCAAGCACTGCAGCCGAGATTCCCGCCACCATGCCCGCAGACGTCTTCAAGAGATCCCTGCGCGTGATACTCTGCATTGGCTTCCTCCCACGTCCGGTCTGCTCACCATCACCACGATGGCATCCTTGCCGTCATCTCGCCAGCACGGAATGTTTCTGCGGAAACGATCGCTCACGATCGACATCTCTCCTGGCTGGGAGCGTCAGTATGCGGATGGTCGTCAAGCCCGCGCTCTCCCTGACGGCAGTCGCCGCCGTGGCATCTCTCATCCTCACGAATCCGCTGGTGGCGCAGCAACGTGTCGTGGCGGAGTTCGCCGTCCGCGCGGGCAGGTACGCACGGAGCGCCGTCCCGGTCTCGGCAACGTTGGAGGGCGTTCCGCTGTCGCTGACGGCCGGCGAGCTGCAGCTCTACGAGGTCACCGCTGGAAGAGACATGCCGGTGGCATCACAGCTCGAGCCGGGTGACCCGGGACGCTTGTTGTGGATCGTGGACGGCGAGCTTCTGGCAGGCCAGGTTCGGAACTACGAGCTCCGTGCCGTCACGAAGCGACCCGCTCCATCCGTCGACCGCACGGACGTCCAGGTAAACGACGACGGTGAGAGCATCTGGATCCGCATTGACGACAGACCCGTCCTCGCCTACCGCTACACGATCCAGCCCGTCCCACCGAACGTCGACCCGGTCTATGAACGGGGAGGATTCATCCATCCGCTTTACTCGCCCCAGGGAGAAATCCTCACCCGTATCCAGCCGCCCGACCATTACCACCATTACGGCATTTGGAATCCCTGGACGCGCACGGAGTTCGAAGGACGGTCGGTGGACTTCTGGAACCTCGGAGAGCGGCAGGGCACCGTTCGGCCGCACGCGGTCCTGACACGGAGTGCCGGGCCCATCGCCGGCGGGTTCACGGCATCGTTGGACCACGTGGCGTTCACGCCCCCCTCCGCGGAGACGGTAGCGCTCACGGAGCAGTGGGGGGTGCGGGTCTGGAACGTCGACCCATCGGAGAGCGTCTGGCTGATCGATTTCGTCTCGACGCTGAGTCCCCCAGACGAGCCCCTGACCATCACCGCCTACCGGTATCAGGGGTTCAGCCTCCGCGCCACCGAGAGGTGGAACGACGCGAACTCTGCACTGCGCACCTCCGAGGGATTCGGCAAGAGTGACGGAAACGGCACCAGGGCGCGCTGGATCGACGTCAACGGGATCTCGGCAACGGATGCGGGCAGGTCCGGCATCCTGCTCATGACGAATCCGGCGAACTACAACTTCCCGGAGCATCTCCGCATCTGGCCGACCGGCACGAACGAGGGCCGGGAGAACGTCTATGTCAACTTCAATCCGGCACAGGACCGCGATTGGGCGCTCGTGCCGGGCTCCGCGTACGTGCTGCGATATCGTATGCTCGCGTATGATGGGACGATCGATGAAGATACGGCGGAGCGATATTGGCGTGACTTCGCAGAACCTCCGACCGTCAACGTCTTTCCGACCGGAGCGCTCGACGGCGCTCGCGTACTGGTCTACACGCGCAACGGCGAGGGCTTTGTGCACGACAACATCGCCGCCAGCGTCGCCGCCATCCGGCGGATGGGTACGGCGCACGGCTTCACCGTGGACGTCTCGGGCGACCCGACCGTATTCACCAGCGACAACCTTCGGCAGTACGATGCTGTGATATTCTCGAACACCAACAACGAGGCGTTTACGTCCGACGAGCAACGGCGCGCATTGCAGACGTACGTTCGCGGCGGAGGCGGCTTCGTCGGCATTCACTCGGCGAGCGGCTCGGAGCGCAGCTGGCCGTGGTACTTTCAGCTCCTGGGCGGGACGTTCGTCCGACACCCGCCCCAGCAGGACTTCACGGTAGACGTCGTCGACCGCTCGCATCCATCAACGAGCTTCCTCCCCGACCGGTGGACGATCACGAGTGACGAGTGCTACTTCCTGCAATCCCTCAATCCGGGCATCCGTGTCCTGCTGGCGGCCGACCTGACGACGGTCACGGATCCGGACCGCGCGGGGTTTCCGGGCGAGGTATTCGGTGACGCGTTCCCGCTCGCCTGGTACCAGGAGTTCGACGGGGGGCGCCAGTGGTATACCGCCCTCGGACATCGAGCCGACCAATACGAGGACCCCCTGTTCACGCGACACATCCTGGGAGGGATACGGTGGGTGGTCACCGGAGGCCCGCGCTGAGCGGTCCGCGGCGGTGCTCACGAGTCGGCACGTCCCATTCCCCGGAGGCGGGTACGAACATGACGGACACGCGCTCACCAGACGCTCACGCGACCATCTCGCGACGTGCCTACCTGAAGGCATCGGCCCTGGGTTCTGCAGGCTTGCTCCTCACCCCGGCCATCGTGCCGGCACGGGTGCTCGGTCGCAGAGGTATCGCCCCGAGCGATACGATCAACATCGCGCAGATCGGCTGTGGGCGGATCGCCCGGGTGCACGACATGCCCCTCACCATGGACAACACCGGTGTGCGCATGGTCGCCGTGTGCGACCTCGATACGTTCCGCGCAGCCGAGGGGAAGCAGCTCGTCGACCAGTACTATGCGGGTCGCGGCATCAACGCGCCGGACACCCGCGTGTACTACGACTATCGCGAGCTCCTTGCCCAGCCCGACATCGACGCCGTCGTGATCAGCACCCCGGATCACCAGCACTTCTTGCCGACGCTTGAGGCAGCGCTGACCGGAAAGGACATCTATCTGCAGAAGCCCTTCTCCCTGACCGTGAAGGAAGGCAGGATCCTGAGCGACGTGCTGCACCGTCTCGGGACCGTCTTCCAGATCGGCAGCCAGCAGCGCTCGCTTGACCCGTGGCCGCACTTCAGGAGGGCGTGCGAGCTCGTGCGCAACGGCAGGCTGGGCGAGTTGCATACGGTGCGCGTCGGTCTGCCGGGTGATCCGCCGGGTGGTGACCCGACCCCGATGCCTGTGCCGGAGAATCTCGACTACGACATGTGGCTGGGCTCGACACCCGACGTACCCTACACCCTCGACCGTGTGCATCCGCAGGAGCGTATCCCGCCCGCTACCGACTACTCCCGACCGGGCTGGCTCAGGTGCGAGCAGTTCTCGGCTGGGATGATCACGGGGTGGGGAGCACATCACGTCGACACCGCTCATTGGGGAATGGGGACGGAATTCACCGGCCCGGTCGAGATCGAGGCGATGGCCGAGTTCGCGTCCGGCGGCCTGTGGGACGTGCACGGAGACTTTCGCGTGGAGGCAAAGTACGCAAACGGCGTGGCCATGCTGATCTCGGGCGCGTTTCCGAACGGCGTGCGGTTCGAAGGATCCGACGGATGGATCTTCGTTTCGCGGAGTGGGCAACCGGTCACAGGCAGCGATCCGGGCGCCGGGCAAGCCGGATCACCGCTGCAGGCCAGCGATCCGGCGATCCTCGAGTCCGAGATCGGACCGGCCGAGTTGTCCCTCTACGAGAGCCCGGAGCAACACCGGAATTGGATCGACTGCGTGCGCAGCCGGCGGACGACCGTCGCTCCCGTCGAGGTGGCGCACCGCTCGACCAGCGCGTGCCTCGTCGCTCACATCGCCATGAAGCTTCAACGACCGCTGCACTGGGACCCGATCAACGAACGGTTCCTCAGTGACGACGAGGCCAACGCCATGCTGTCGCGGCCGCAGCGGTTTCCCTACAGCCTCGAGGCAGTGACGGGCCTCCGGCGTCCGTGATGACGCTGCAGGCCGGACCGAGGTACCCTCGGCGTTACCCCGTGAAGTAGAGATACGCCGCCAGGATTGCGAGCAGCACCGTCACGGACGCGATCACGTCACGTCGCCCCCAGCTATGGCGTGACTCGCTGCGCTGCGCCTCCGTGACGGTCTCGAAGGTGAGGCCATCGATCGTCGCGTAATCCGGCTCCCGCGTCGCGTGGCTCACGCCCACCATCACGATCACACATACTACGAGGATCAAGATGCTGTAGTACTGGAAGAACGTGTTGTTGATGATCCAGAGCAGCGAGCCCTGTGTGTAGCCATCCGCGAATCCGCCCACGCCCATCTTGACCGGCGTATCGATGGCCAGGCGCATCAGCCCGAGGAGAAAGCCGACGACGAGTGCCGCCAGCGCACCCTGTGCGTTGAGTCGCTTGAAGAACACTCCCAGGAAGAACACCACGAAGATCGGCGGGGCGAGGTAGGCCTGGACGCCCTGCAGGTAGTCGTACAGTCCCTTGCCACCTTGGATCACCGGAATCCACAGCAAGCCGATCACGACCATCACGGTCGTGGCGACGCGACCGATCCACACCAGCCGGTGCTGAGAGACACCGGGACGCAGCTTGCTGTAGAAGTCCATCGTGAAGAGGGTCGCGGACGCATTGAACACGCCTGCCAGGGAGCTCATCAGGGCCGCGAGGAGGCCCGCCACGACGATGCCGCGTACGCCGGCCGGTAGCACCGTGGCAACAAGGAGTGGAAACGCCTTCTGGGCCTCGTCCCTGAGCACCGCGCCGTTGGCATCGAGCAGGGCCTGCTGGATCTCCGGAATCTGCCCGCTCTGGGCGAGCGCGAGGCAGATCATGCCCGGGATGATGAAGATGAAGACTGGGAGGAGCTTCAGAAACGCGGCGAAGATACTCCCTCGGCGAGCCTGCTGCTCGTTCGGCGCTCCGAGCGCGCGCTGCACGATGTACTGATCGGTACACCAGTACCACAACCCGATCACCGGTGCGCAGAACAGCATGCTGAGCCACGGGTAGTTGTCGTTGAAGTACCACGCCATCCGGACGACGTTGCCGCCCGCATCGACCTCCTTCACCGGCGCCCAGGTGCCCGCAACCGACTCGGGGACGAGCGGCTTCCACAGGTTGAACATGTCGGAGCCGAGGACGTCGCGGAGCACGCCCCATCCGCCGAGGGCCTCCAGTCCGAACACGGTTACAAGGACGGAGCCGAGCACCAGCACGACGGTCTGGAGCGCCTCCGTGTACGCCACGGCGCGGAGGCCGCCCAGGACGGTGTACAGGCCGGTCAAGAGGATGACCAGGATCGACCCGATCCAAAAACTGTCGAGCGGTCCGAGCCGCAGCTCTGGGAGGAGAACGGAGAACACGATCCCGCCGGCGAAGATACCGACGGCGATCTTGGTGAGGACGTAAGCGACCAGCGAGATGATCGAGAGCACCCAGCGATTCGCCGGGCTGAATCGCCGTTCCAAGAACTCCGGCATCGTAAAGACCTTCGACCGCATGTAGAACGGCACGAAGACCCATCCGAGCACGAGCAGGCACCACGCGTGGAGCTCGTAGTGCGCCATAGCCACCCCGTCGGTGGCACCCGAACCCGCCAACCCCACGAGGTGTTCCGATCCGATGTTGGACGCGAAGATCGAGGCACCGACGATCCACCAGCCGAGGTTGCGTCCGGCCAGGAAGTAGTCGTCGGCGGTATCCCTGTTCCTGCGGATGACCCACCACGCCAGGGCGAGCAGGATGCCGAAGTACCCCGCGACGACCAGCCAATCGAGCCAAACCATGTGCTACCTCGTCTCGTTCCAGCGGAGGGTGTTCTTGACCTGCGCGAGCGTGGTCGTGGCATCGATGCACAGTAGCTCGACGCCGGCGATGTCGGCGAAGTCCTCGAGATGTCGGACCGTGA
>JBDHDN010000263.1:6020-7032 GCA_039591485.1 Gemmatimonadota bacterium | reverse complement strand
CGTAAGGACGCCGACCGCGCCGCGGTGATGGCCGTGGCGGACCGCATCCGAGCAGCTCTGAGCGACGCCGCGATCCGGGTGGAGTTGGATGATCGGGAAGGGATGAAGCCCGGAGCGAAGTACTTCGAGTGGGAGGCGCGCGGCGTGCCTGTCCGGCTCGAGATTGGGCCCCGCGACGTGCAACAGGAGCAGGCGGTGCTGGCCCGCCGTACGGGAGGAAAGAGCCCGGTGCCCCTCGCCGGTATCGACGCCGTCGTGCGGACGGCGCTCGATGAGATACAGACGCAGCTGCTGCAAGCCGCGCGGGAACGCCGCGAGTCGAGTTCCGTTCGGGGGGTCACCAAGGAGCACCTGATCGCGCTCATGGAGGCGGAGGGCGGGTTCGCGTACGCAGGCTACTGTGGCGACGAAGCATGCGAGCAGGCCATCCAGCAGCGGACGAAGGCGACGACCCGCGTACTCCCTGACGAAGAATTCCGGTCTGCGACGCAGCCGTCGACGTGCGTGTGGTGCGGTCGGCCGGCCGTCGCGGAGGGCCTGTGGGCGCGCGCCTATTGACGGAGCGCACCGAGCTCCTCACGGCGGTAGCGCGCCGCATCGGCACCCCGGTCTTCGTCTACGATGCCGACCACATCCGGAACCAATACGGGGCGCTGAACGCTGCACTTCAGGGGGTGCCGCACCGGGTGCACTACTCGGTCAAGGCCAACAGCAGTGTCGCAATCCTCGGAGTCCTGCGGAAGCTGGGTGCGGGGGTGGATGTCGTTTCGGTCGGCGAGATGGCCCGGGCCTTTCGCGCAGGCTTTCGGCCTGGGGACATCATCTTCAGCGGTGTGGGGAAGCGGCCGGACGAACTGGAGCAGGCCGTCGCACAGCGTATCCGCATGGTGAACGTGGAATCGGTAGCCGAGTTCGAGCTGCTGTGCCGTATCGCCGAGCGCCAGGGTGGGGAGGTGCGGGTTGGTGTTCGGGTGAATCCGGACGTCGAGACGGCGACGCACCCCTATACGCA
>JBDHDN010000263.1:0-6006 GCA_039591485.1 Gemmatimonadota bacterium | reverse complement strand
ATGAGGTGGCGACGATCGCTGTCCGCACCCTCGACATCCCGTCGCTGAGCCTGGTCGCGATCGGGATGCACATCGGTTCGCAGATCTTCGACGCTGCGCAGTTCGGCGAGGGGGCTTCGCGGCTCCGTGAGCTGGTAGTACAGCTGCGGGACCTGGGCGTGACCTCACTCGACGGTGTAGACGTGGGCGGTGGCATTGGGATTCGCTACGTCGATGAGCCGCCAATGAAGCTGGCCGAGTACGCCGCCGCGCTGCGACCGCTCGTGGAGGACACGGGATTGCCGATCGTGCTCGAGCCGGGGCGGTATCTGGTGGGGAACGCTGGTGCGCTCCTCACACGCACGCTCTATCGCAAGCACTCGGGCGGAAAGACGTTCGTCATCGTCGACGCCGGGATGAATGACCTTCTCAGGCCCAGCCTGTACGGAGCGATGCACGAGATCGCGGTCGTTGGGGGTGCGGCGGACACTGGGTCCGACGCGATCGATGGCGAGCTGGTCGACGTGGTCGGACCAGTCTGCGAGACCGGCGATTTCATCGCGAAGGATCGGTATCTTCCTGGGGCGGTCCCCGGTGCGCTGCTCGCGGTCCGTTCGGCAGGTGCGTACGGATTCACGATGGGCTCGACCTATAACTCGCGGCCGAGGCCTCCCGAGGTTTTGGTCGACGGTGACAGATGGGCCGTCATCCGCGAGCGGGAGTCGCTCGAAGATCTCATGCGGGGCGAGTACACGCTCGATCAGGTGGATGCCGCTGGCGGTTGGACCGAGACATCGGGTGCGGGAGTGAGTATAGCATGACGACGCTTACGAACGGCATTCTGATCCTCGACTTCGGATCACAGTACACCCAGCTCATCGCCCGACGTGTGCGCGAGAGCCACGTATACTCCGAGATTCACCCCCCGCTCTCGGTCGAGGAGATTCGACGACGGGCACCGAAGGGACTCATCCTCTCCGGTGGTCCGAACTCGGTCTATGACGAGGGCGCTCCTCAGCTGGATCCTGGGGTGATCGAGCTTGATGTGCCGATCCTCGGCGTGTGCTACGGTATGTACCTGGTGGCCCTTGCGGGCGGCGGCGCGGTCGAGGCTTCGGGGGAGCGCGAGTACGGGCGTGCGGAGCTGGACGTTGGGGACGGGACCGGCCTGTTCGCAGGGTTCGCACCTGGTGAGCGTATCCCCGTGTGGATGAGCCACGGCGACAGGGTCACACGATTGCCCGAGGGGTTCTCCCTGGCGGGATCGAGCCGCAACAGCCCCATTGCTGCCTTCGCCAATCGCGATCGCGGGCTCTACGGCGTCCAGTTCCATCCGGAGGTCGCACACACCCCACGCGGCGGCGAGATCCTGCGGAACTTCCTTTTCGACGTCTGCGGCTGCGCGCCTGATTGGACGGCTGGACATTTCATTGCCGAGGAGATTGCCATCGTCCAAGAGCGGGTCGGGCCGACGGCGCGTGCGATCTGCGGGCTGTCAGGGGGCGTCGACTCGGCGGTCGCAGCGGTCCTGGTGCACCGCGCCCTGGGTGAGCGTCTGACCTGTATCTTCGTCGATCACGGCCTGCTCCGGCAGCACGAGCGGGAGCAGGTGGAGCGCGTCTTCAGCTCCCATCTCGGCATCGACCTTCGAGTCGTTAATGCGGCAGACCTGTTTCTCGATCGGTTGGCCGGGGTTGCGGACCCGGAAGAGAAACGGCGCATCATTGGTCACACTTTCATCGACGTGTTCGAAGATGCTGCGAAGGAGGTGGGCGAGGACGTCGGCTTCCTGGTCCAGGGGACGCTCTATCCGGACGTGATCGAGTCCTTCTCGCCGCGCGGAGGCCCGTCGGTCACCATCAAGACGCATCACAACGTCGGCGGACTCCGCCCCGACCTGCCGTTCGAACTGGTCGAGCCGCTGAGAGAGCTATTCAAGGACGAGGTCCGTCAGGTCGGCCGCGAGTTGGGATTGTCCGAGGAGATCGTCGGACGGCACCCCTTCCCGGGGCCGGGGCTCGCTGTTCGAATCCTGGGGCCGGTGAGCCGAGAGGCAGTGCGCGTGCTGCGCGAGGCAGATGCGATCTACATTGAGGAGATCCGTGAAGCGGGTGTGTACGACGAGATCTGGCAGGCGTTCGCCGTATTACTCCCAGTCCGCGCGGTCGGCGTGATGGGAGACTCCCGGACCTACGAAAACGTCATTGCTCTCCGTGCCGTCACGAGTACGGACGGGATGACGGCCGACTGGTATCCGTTCTCCCCGGACGTGCTCGCACGGATCGCCAACCGAATCATCAACGAGGTGGACGGCGTCAACCGTGTGACGTACGACGTGAGCTCCAAGCCCCCCGCAACCATCGAGTGGGAGTGACAGGGCGATGGAGATGTCCAAGCAGCACGCCGCGGGGTACCCCGCCCGACCCTGAACGCCTCCGGCTACCCGCCGTCGACGGGCAGTCTCAGATCCCTTTTTCGTCGAGCAGCTGCAGGAAGCCTTCCGGGGTCCCCAATTCCGCAAGGCGCTGGGGCACGTCCGGCTCCTTGGCAAACTGCGCAATCTTCCCGAGCACGGGGAGATACTGGTTCGATACCTCGAGAGGCGGCGCGACGATGAGGAAGAGGTTCTGAACGGGCTTGTCGTCGATGGCCTTGAAGTCCACGCCGGCAGACTTGCGGCCATACGCGACGCGGAGCCGCTTCACGACCAGGGAGCGGCAGTGCGGGATCGCGATGCCGCGGCCGATACCGGTCGAGCCGAGATTCTCGCGTCGCTTGACGATCTTGTAGAGCATCGCCTCGGACTTCTCGTCCAGGGTGAGCAGCCCGATGAGTTCCTTGAGGATCGTATCCTTGTCCTCGCCCTCGAGATTCAGGGATATCGCATCGGCCGAGAAGAATTCTCCAAGATGCATGAAGCTTCGCTCTATTTTCGGAGGTGAAACGAAACAACTAACGTAACGGCAACACGTTCCGGCTGTCAAACCAATCGGTTGTCCGGCGCTTCGGGCACGGTTAACTTCGCTCGCATGGTCTTTCCGTTCCCCGTCGCACACGCGGTGCCGCTGTTTCTGGCCCCAATGGCCGGCGTATCGGAGCCGCCGTTCCGGCGGCTCTGTCGATCGTTTGGGGCCGACGTCGTGCTGTCGGAGTTTCTCTCGGGTGAGGGGCTCAGGCGCGGCGTCCGCAGCGTGCACGACGGCGCCTACTTCACCGGCGAGGAACGGCCTATCGGTATCCAGTTGTTCGGCGCGGATCCGGGCGCGATGGCCGAGGCCGCCGAACTCGTCATGCGAAGCTACCAACCGGATTTCATCGACATCAATTTTGGCTGCCCAGTCAAGAAGGTCGTGCGCCGGAATGGTGGCTCCGGCTGCCTGAAGGACCTCGGACTTGTCCGGCGGATCATTGGTGCAGTCCGGCAGGCAGTGGATATCCCGGTGACCGTGAAGACGCGAAGCGGGTGGGACGACGCCACACGGAATCCAGTAGAGATTGCGCTGCGATGTCAGGATGCGGGCGCCGCCATGTTCACCCTGCATCCGCGCACTCGGACGCAGATGTACTCGGGAAGCGCACGCTGGGACGAGATCGCACGTGTGAAGGAGGCATTGGACATTCCCGTGGTGGGGAATGGCGACATCCGGACGGCCGACGACGCGGTTCGAATGCGCCAGGAGACCGGGTGTGACGGGATCATGATTGCCCGTGGCTCGTTCGGCAATCCCTGGATCTTTCAGCAGGCGCGTGCCTTGCTGAGCGGGGTAGTCCCGAAGCCCACGCCGTCGGCGGCGGAGCGGTTCGCCGTGGCGCTGCGTCACGCAGAGCTGCAGGTCTCTGTCCAGGGAGACTCGGTCCGCACGGCCCGGGAATTCCGCAAGCACCTTGGGTGGTACACCCGTGGCCTGCCGGGTGCGGCCGCGCTACGCGAGCGGCTGCATCGTGTAGAATCCATGGGCGACGTGGAGCGCACGTTCCGCGACTACCTCCGACCTCGCGAGGCGGTTGGATGACAGAGGAGCGGCTTCGGGAACTGCTGGCCGACGTGGAGTCGGGCACGCTCACGGCAGATGCGGCGGTGGAGCGGCTGCGAGGGTACCCCGTGGAGGAACTCGGCTACGCCGCCGTGGACCATCTCAGGCCGCTGTCACAGGGGTATCCGGAGGTCGTGTTCTGCGAAGGGAAGACCGTGGAGCAGGTGGTCGGAATCTGCGAGAGCCTCGAGCGTTCGGCCGGGACGTTCCTCGCCACCCGGGCAGATGATGCGGCTCGAGAGGCCCTGGCAGCGCGATTCCCGGCTGCCGTCGTCAACCCGCGATCCCGTGTGGTGTACCTGCGGCCGGATCCGCCCCCCGAGCCCCGGGGAAGGGGCACCATCCTGATCGTAACGGCCGGTACGAGCGATCTGCCGGTTGCCGAGGAGGCGCAGGCTGCCGCCATGGCCATGGGGAACCACGTCGAGCTCCTGGCGGACGTCGGCGTGGCAGGGATTCACCGAATCCTTCGACGCTCAGAGCAATTGCGGCAGGCGTCGGTTGTCATCGTGGTGGCGGGCATGGACGGTGCGCTGCCGTCCGTCGTGGGAGGACTGGTCAGCGTGCCCGTTGTTGCTGTCCCAACCTCGGTTGGGTATGGGGCCTCCTTCGGCGGTGTCGCGGCGTTGCTCGCCATGCTCAACTCCTGCGCAGCCGGAGTCGTGGTGGTCAACATCGACAATGGCTTCGGCGCGGCAGTCGCGGCGGCCCGAATGAACCGCTCGATCCAGGTAGGGACCGGGGGCTCAGACGCTAGCTCGACCCAGGCAAACGCGTGAATGCTTGCGCCTAAAGCACTGAAGTAGTTAAGTTTACAGTTGCTCGTTGACAATTGAGGGGGCGACTGGCTTCGACGGGTCTGGTGAAGATCTCGAGGCGTGTCCAGGTTCCTGGTACCCTGGCTAAACCACCGGGACACTGTAAAACTGCCAACTCTGAATTGGCCCTGGCTGCCTAAGCTTCGCGCTTAGCGCGCCTGCCTGTGTAGGAGCCCGGCCCAAGGCGCCGCGCAGGTATCGCAAAATCGGGCTGGCCAAGCGTCCCGCATTCGGGCGTGCGGCGAGACTCAAACGGATGCTTGTCCGCCGGGCGGGTGGCCGCGACCCGTTCAGTGGAGACCGTAATCGCGGCCTACGCACGTAGACTCGGGTTTGGATCGAGGCTCGGACCGGGGTTCGATTCCCCGCGCCTCCATCGCGCATCTCGGATCGGGCCTGCCGGCAGCACGCCGGCGGGCCCGTTTGGCGTGCTGCCGATAGGGCAGCGCACGCCGCGTATTCAAGTGTCCTGTAGCAAGGCAGGGCGCGTCAGACTGGCGCGACGCATCCCTAATACGGCATGTGGATAACGGCTCCAGAGCCGCTTGAGATCGTTGTCGCCGCTGAGCTAATGAATGATAAGACGTTGTTAAGTAGTTGTATACGAAGTTCATCTCATGTTCAACATGACGTGTTGAGAACGACGGCTGATCCTGCTTTCCTTGCCGTTTCGGCGCATGGAAACCGGCGAACAGGGGAGGAGTGGTATGGGCGAGTGCTGTCGCGATGGCTGCCTGGTTCGGCTGGTGGGGTCTGGAGGGTCTGGAACCAGTTCTGAGTCGTCAGGCGGGATCAGCGATTACGGCTGCCGGAGCGTCGGGGTCGCAGAAAGCGGTCTCCGCGGCCAGCATAGTCTCTTCGTCTTGCGACATCGTGGTTGATCCACTCGATGACTGCTGCGTGGCCGAGGCTCTCGGGATCATGTTGAAGATATCCCGAAACCACCGCGATCACGTTGAAGCGCTGTTTCAACTGAAAGGTTAAAGTGGGATCCGCGATCGAGCCGTTCACCACGGCGCGGACGTAGGACTCCGGAGTGAGCGAGTCGTGGTATCTGCGGTAGCCACGCAGCCGGGCCCCTGCCCGAATTCGGCGGAGTCCCAGCCGGCGTGCGAGGTCCCGTCGCGCGGCGTAGATCGCCTGGCCGACTCCCCTGCGCCGAGCTTCGGGATCGA